>NZ_JAKSDZ010000003.1 GCF_023509475.1 Aestuariirhabdus haliotis
GCCCTTGTCCAGGTCTCGACATGAACGGCAGGCTTCGCCTTGATAAAAGCCATTTTTAGGATCGCATAGCTCTATCTGAATTAATCAGAGGTGCCCTAGGTTTCTTCTGCCGTAACACTTCGCTGTCCTAATTCCTGGTCTAGTAAGTAGAGTCCTTGTCGAGAGTCGCCAAGGAGTTCAAGCTTTCCTAAAATTCCCGCGGCAGTTGCTTCTTCTTCCACCTGTTCATTAACAAACCATTGCAAAAAGCTGTGTGTTGCATAATCGTTTGCTTCTAAAGCCGAACGTACCAGACCGTTGATAGCATTACTGATCATACGCTCGTGACTTAGGGTGCTTTTGAACACGTCCAAAGGTCCTTCCCATTGGTGCTCGGGTTTTGGAACATCCGAAAGCTCAACCCGGCCATCCCTGTCGTTGATGAATTTAAAAAATTTCATCGTATGGCCAATTTCTTCTTGGTATTGGACAAACATCCAGCGAGCAAGACCCGACAGGTTCTGGCTTTCAAAATAGGCACTCATCGACAGATACAAGTGGGCAGAGGCGAACTCGAGATTGAGGTGGTCGTTCAATTTTTGTTCAATTGCAGGGCTCAGCATCAATATTCCTTAGTCATCTGGTAGATACGTAAAGCAACGTGTGGCATTTCTGGTAGATCAAAAGTTTAACAGGATGTTGTTGTTGCATCACGAAAAAAGGGAACCCAATAGGGTTCCCTTTACGGTAACAGTCCCTGTTACCGAGGATTAGATGCTTCTTAGTAGGTTTACTAGGCGTTGCGCTTGCGTTGCAATCCACCCATAGCCAGCAGTCCTAAAGCCATCAGGGCGAGAACACCAGGTTCTGGAATGGTGCGAACATGGTTGATTTGGAGGGCCGCTTGAAACTCATTCACAACACCTTCAGCGGTTACCATAGCTACACAACCGACTTCAGCACCGGCAGCAAGACATGCCTCATCAGAACCAGCTATTAGGCCGTCGCCAGTTCCAGTATTTTGGAGAAAGACAGATGCGCTATACAGTTCTCCGGCAAAGGGGAAAAGCTGCACAAAGCTAAGGGTATCTGGATCAAATCCGGCACCTTCTACATTCAAAACAAAGACATCGCCACAGCCAGACTCGTTATGGGGTACACCATCGGGGCAAAGGTTATTTCCTTCTGGTGGTATGGCAGGATCCCAAAAGTTAGGGGTCTCAATAAACTCGATGGCAAAGGTCAGTGGTGGGGCATTGAAGGCATCACCTGGACCAGGGGTTGCGGGTGGCACTGGAAGTTCTGGATCCAATGTCAATACGTCCAGTAGAGTAGCACTCTCAAGCGAATCACCCGTAATAACGAAGTTATTATGGGTGTAGACAGATGTGTCAACAATTTCACCAGCAACACCTATACCTGTCTGGATAGATCCATTGAAGGTACCGTTGTTGTCAATCGATAGTGAGCTCTGTGCGTTAGCGTCGTTCGATGGGGTACCCCAGGCTATGGTGGTTGAACCCCCTAAAGCCGCATTGGGGTTTGAACCGGTTACCCCAGGGTTTGGGCTGAAAGCGGTAAAAGCACTGTTCAGGGTGAAGTTCCAATCCGTGACGACAATGGCATTGGCACTTGCAGGCATGAGTAGTGGAGCGGTCAAGCAGGCAGCTGTTAATAAGCGTTTTGTACTAAACATTTTCATTCCCTCGCTAAAAGATCTAATCCTCAGCACGCTCGTTCTCCCTAACCTGTTTCTTAATCACTGCATCAAGGGTGTTGAGCATGATGCTCGTTAACAATGCAATGACTTTGCCAGTTTATTTAAATAAAACATAAATCATTGTTTTATGGGCTTTTTTAGTGGTTTGCTATACTTTCTAAGCTCTCTACTACTCACTATGGTGATGTATTTGTAAACTCCATTGACACTTTAGCTTGTGTTGCTCTGTCCGGCATATTATCAGGAGAATTCTTTGGCTATTTCCCATACATTAAGAGCGATTGTTGAAGCTGCCAGTTATTATCCATCGGCTGATAACTCGCAACCCCTGCAATTTGGAATATCTGAGAATGCTATTAGTATCGGTTGTTCTGAAAAGCGTTGTTCAAGAGAAAGCTACTTCGATTGTGATTCACATGCAGTTGCCTTTAGCATGGGATGTGCTGTTGAATCCCTGTTGCTTGTTGCAAAAAATCTTGACACTCCTTGCCTGGTTGAACCTTTACAAAGTGGTTTTCTTTGTACATTCCCCGAGATTGAAGGAGTAGACGTTGGGGATGAGACCTTTACGCCCGTAAAAATGAGGCATACCAACCGAGGACCCTACCGAAAAGACGCGTTAAGCGATTCACTTCCAGAGCAGCTGCTGGATGAATCTGAAGGCGCTGTTTCAGTAAGTTATTACCGAACCGGTATGTCGACTGGCTTGATCCAGCTAATAGTGAAGGCTGCATCTTTGCGGTTTCGATCCCCGGATTTGGTCAAATTTCTTGCCGATTCACTGCGTGATGGTAGCGACGAAGTGGCACAGGGGGATGGTCTGGATATCGAAACACTGTGTTTGCCGCCAGGAGGGAAGGGGATTTTGTCACTTAGCACTTCGAGTCGTTGGTTACCTAGTTTGAATAAGTTGGGTTTTCACCGTTTGTTAGCAGCCTTTGAAGGCATGATGTTAAAACAGTCGGCAGGGCTTGTAGTCATTTCTGGTGGGACATTAGTTAATGATGCGGTGCAGGCAGGTCAGCTGAGTCAGCGTATTTGGGTTATGCTTAATCAGGCTGGTTGCGCAGTACACCCATATTATGTGGTGACTGATCAATTAATGAGAAAAAGAAAGGGCATGGTATCGAGCGACCTAAAGAGCGAAGTTGATGTTCTGGAGGAAGCTGTAAAGGATGTAGTCGGTTCCGAGAGTCTTCATATGGTATTTCGTGTGGGATTTCCAAAAAGGGACGTTGTTCGCTCCCGCAGGCTGCCTCTGGAAGAGGTTTATTCAAAAAGTTAAGCGTTACTCAGAAACGCCTGTTTTACTTTGTTCATAACAAAACGTGTTATGGGATTTCGGTAACCGCCGGGACGCCAGGTATGTTTTATCTGATTAAGAAATGGGTCGTATTGAATGCCATGTGGTGCTGCCAATATTCGACCTCTGCCTGTTAATATTTTTAATGCCTGTGTTGCCGTTACACTGGCACAGATCTCACATCCCATAACAGTGGAAGGCCCTTTTCTGGCCTTAAAGTCAACGCTCGAAGGGTCTACTAAGTAGGATGTGTGGGCTAGTGATGGAGCCAAGCCTACAAAGAAGCGCAGTGTTTTCTCAAGTTCCGGTTGATTTTTAAATCCAAAATACTCTTCAAAGCTTGTTCCCCCGGGCATGAAAATTAAAGTCGCAGCACCTGTTCCCAAAGGTGCAGCAGTAATGGCCGGAATATCATGTTTATGGCAATAATTGAAGGCAAGTTCTCTCGCATCGAATGCAAAAAAATCTAGTCCATCAATATAGATATCTATCTTGGAGAAAAACCTTTCAATGTTGTCGCGATTTAATCCGTCATCAAAAGACTGAATGTTCAATTCTGGATTAATATCAAGTGCCATAGCAGCCATGGTGGCTGCTTTTTTCTGACCATAGGTTGAGGTTTTGGCGCCGACCTGGCGATTGGTATTCTCGATTCCGTATTCATCGAAGTCAGCGATGTTAAAGTTTCCGATGCCTAGTCGGGTCAATGTCAAAAGGTGGCTGCCACCAACACCTCCCATGCCCGCAATTGCAATTCTGGCTTTTCTTAGCGCTTGTTGCTCGTCTTGGGTAGTCCAACCAATATTGCGTGAAAAAGCGACGTCGTATTGAAAATCTTCCATTCTGTAGAGATACCTTTAGCTGATTTTTGTCAGGGAAGAAATAGGGCTTCGTGATATAGGTTCTGATAGTTCTTTTATGACGGTTTCCTTTATCGATTGATAAAGCTCTGCCATAGAGGGGGTGAGGTGGCAAGTTAAGTAATCCTTAGGAATGAAGTACAAGGCCCGATATCCATGGTAATCCATGACATCACTACCTTTCTGAAACATTACTCCAAACCGTTTCAAGTGCCTGGCGAGGCGAGGTTCCATCATCGCGAACACATAATCAATATTGGCCAGATCTACAATAGCCATAGCAGCAAAGTAAAGGCCCATGGCAATATGCGGAAAATGCCTTTTATCTTCGTTGTCTGGAACTTTATCTGCTCTGGGAAATGGAATGACAGATTTATCTTCATCTTTTCTCCGTCTAAAACTCGACGGGACAGCAAGTCTTGAGGCTTCCCCATAGGAGAAAAGATCAAGTCTGGCTAGATCAAACTGATCCTTGGAAATGTACTGAGCGCAAAATTTTTCAAAGGGGGCCATTTGAACTGTGTCTAAAGGATCAGGTATGACCAGGCGAACACAACCCGCTGGAGTGGCGGTTTTTTTGTGATAAATCAATGTGTGGACCGAGTAACGATCGAATTCATCGGATTCCATTTCCTGGGGTGATTTCTCTTCCCAGCCAAATTCTCGGGCGAAAACGTCGTATCGAATTTTGTAAACTTCTGACTGAAGTTCAGGGGTAAGGGCTAGCGCAATTCGGAAAAAACTATTGAATTCTTCACAAACAGTTGGATTTTCCATATCAGTACTCCGTAATAAAATACCTAAATCCTTATTAGTGAATGGTCTAACCAGCTGTGTTCCAGATCACGAAGATATCAATCAAAGAGTGGTAGTGTTTATTTTATAAGGAATCATTTGGAGAATAGCACAGGGATTCGGGTGCGCTGGAGGTGTTTAGTATTTTTAGGAAAGGTTGGGGGGGAGAAATGAGAGAATGCTTATATGAGGTTTTTGTTGCGGATACCGAATTTGCCAGAACAATTAATTATCATGTTCGCTATCAGGTTTATTGCGAACAAAAATCCTATGAAGAAGCCAGTGATGGTTTTATCGATCTGGAGCGTGATGAGTGGGATGATCGCTCTGTTCACTTTATCGTAAGAGATAGAGAGTCTGGTGAATGGTGTGCTGCGCTACGATTGGTTAAGCCAAATCCAGGCTCTCTATTACCTCTAGAAAGTTTTAGTCAAATTGATGACGATTTGTTATCGGGTCGGCGACATAAAGCTGTCGAACTGTCTCGGTTATGTAAGCCAAAAGTCAAAGGTGTGTCCGCCAGGGAAGAGGGTCGTTCAACGGGGGCTGCTGTACTCACTCTGCTCTCCTCAGTTGCACGGTATTGTAGAGATCACGATTATTCTGAACTGTTTTGCTTAACTTCGCCTTCGGTAATCAGAATGATGCCAAGTTCCTGGAATCTTCGGCCTGTTGGACCGGCGGCTGAGCATAGGGGGACACGGTTTCCTTATTCTCTGGATATTGACAGCATACTGGGTTTTTACGACGAATTATCTCCAGCAGTAGGCTATAGCAACTTTTCCCATGCATTCGGTGGGGCGCCAATCAGGCAGTTTGCTTAATTTCAAAATGAAATAAAAACAATATTTTTAATTTCCAATACTTACCATTATCGTTTGTTGGGGTTTGAAAAGAAGACTTTTAAAAAAAAATAGACTTAAAAATTGCCGACTGAGAAATTGGGTATATAATTTTTGCTTAGCATCCAGTATCTAACGGAGTAGATCAGATGATAAGAAAAATTAGCCAAATAATTGGCTTGATGCTTTTTATGTCAGTTACCGCTTGCACGTCCAATCCGTACCCACCTTTGGAGTCGGCAACTTTTATCGAGTCAGCAACAAAAAATACAGCTGACTACCGTTATTTGGTCGGGCCCGGCGATAGTTTGAATATTTTTGTCTGGCGTAATCCGGAAGTAACAACAACCGTAACTGTCAGGCCTGATGGTTACATCACCACGCCGCTAGTGGAAGATGTCCCTGTTAGTGGTAAAACCCCTACCGAAATTGCCCGTTTACTCGAAAAGGAGCTCTCGTCTTACATTCGAGACCCCTTGGTCACTGTGATTACAGAGGATCATTTAGGTCCCTTTAGTGAGCAGGTTCGAATAGTGGGTGAAGCTGATGAGCCTGAGTTCCTGCCTTACGTCGAGGATATGACCTTACTTGACGTCATGATCGCGGTTGGTGGTATGACCGATTTTGCCGACGGGAATAAAGCCAGCATCGTAAGAATAATCGACGGCCAGCAAAACCAGTACGGTGTTCGCTTGGACGATTTGATTAAGGATGGGGATATATCTGCCAATGTTGATATGTTGCCCGGTGACATCCTTATTATCCCCGAAACCTTTTTTTAAGTGTGCTGACAGGGTCGTATTATGCAGGAAACTATTGACCTGCTGTTTAACTATGTTCGTGAGTTAAGACAGCGACAGTGGTTTGTATTGATTCTTTCTGCCGTCCTCTGCCTGTTAGGCTGGTATGGGGTGTCGAAGGTTCCAGACAAATTTGAAGCCAGTGCCAAAGTGTATATTGATACACAAAGTATCCTTCGTCCGTTACTTAGCGGTTTGACCGTTGAAACGAATACGACTCAACAGGTGGCCTTATTAGTAAAAACCCTGCTAAGCAAGCCAAATATCGAGCGTTTGATGCAAATGACTGATTTGGATCTTGCCGTAAGGGAGGAACTGAAGCGAAAAGATTTGGTTAATAGCTTGCAAAGGGAGATAAAGCTAACACGTGAAAAGCGTCATAATATTTTTTCTATCAAGTATCTAAGTGCAGATAAAGGTGTTGCCAAGAAAGTAGTGGATTCTGTTTTGACGCTTTTTATGGAAAGTTCTGTTGGTGAGAACAGGGAAGACAAGATTAGTGCCAAACGATTTATAGACCAACAGATAAAAGAGTACGAAGCACGCCTTAAAGAGGGAGAGGTGGCGCTGAAGGACTTTAAAAAAGCTCATCTCGGTATGATGCCATCGGATGGAGTCGATTATTATCAGCGCTTTCAAGCAGCATCCAGGCGACTTGCTGAAGCAAGGTTAACGATGGAGGAGCTGGAAAGTGAACGAAATTCTGTCGAGGATCAGTTGGCTGGATTAGAGGAGAGTGCACTACCAGTGCCGACCTCAACTTACACACCAGCAACAATAACTACCCGCTATGATGATAGAGTCTCGCGCTTGGAAGCACAGCTTGATGAGCTTTTGTTAAAATATACGGATCAGCATCCGGACGTAAAGAATATGTCCGAACAGCTTGCCGAACTGAGAAAATCTCAAGAAAAAGAAAGGAAAGCAGCTATGAAGTATCAGCCTGCTTCTAATCAGATAACTGCTTCATCCGGTGGGGGGGTTAATCTTTATAATCACCTAAAGCTTACATTGTCAGATTTGAATACGAAAATTGCTTCAATGGATATTCGTTTGAAAGCTTATGAAGATGAAGAGAAAGAGCTAAAGGTGCTGGTCGATACAATACCTGATATTGAAGTTCAGTTGGGCGACTTGAATCGAGATTATGGTATTACAAAGAAACGCTATAACGAACTCCTTACGCGGCGGGAATCAATAGAAATATCAAGAAAAGCCTCGCAAAATACAGATGATATTCAGTTTAAGGTGATCGAACCACCCTCAGTGTCCGATCGACCATCATGGCCTAATAGAACTATGTTGTTTTCCTTCGTTTTGCCGGCTTCGCTCGGTCTCTCGTCGGGCTTGGCCCTTCTGTTAATTGTTATTAATCCTCGTGTGATGTCTGCAAAATATGCTTCAGAGATTAGCGGTTATCCCGTTATTGGAAATGTAACGAGGGTTAGAAAAAAAAGTGAGA
Source organism: Aestuariirhabdus haliotis (assembly GCF_023509475.1). Classification (NCBI taxonomy): domain Bacteria; kingdom Pseudomonadati; phylum Pseudomonadota; class Gammaproteobacteria; order Oceanospirillales; family Aestuariirhabdaceae; genus Aestuariirhabdus; species Aestuariirhabdus haliotis. The sequence goes on from NZ_JAKSDZ010000003.1 coordinate 7,762, forward strand.
TAAACCGCAATAGAAGCTTTCAATCATTATTTGTCATGCTGGCAATCGCATTGGTGATCGTAAATGTCGTTATCACCGTTTATCAGTAGAATCGTTATTCTGGAACTGGGTTTATGGACACCATTGAGAAAGCATTAAGTAAAAAAAGCGTCGATGGAGTGAAGTCCGATGTGGATTCACCTCAGAAAGCGATTTCAAATTCCGATATTGTTGAAAGTGCTGTTACAAGATCTAGAAAAGAAACGGTAAGTGCTGAAAGAAAACCAAGCTCCAGTGCCAATTTAACGGCAAAGGTGGGGACTGAAAAGATACATATAAAAGATTCGTCTATATCCCCAGGTAAGAAGATAGACTCTTCTGAGCGTAGCAGCGCTACAAAGCCTAGTGTAAATCTTGGGGCGCCGATTGTAATAGACTTTGAATTGTTAAGGTCCAAAAACTTTATAGTTCCCGACGAAGAAAGATCGCTTGTTAAAGAGCAATTTCGTCATATTAAGAGGTCGATATTAGGTAAGGCATTTAATGGGAGTCAGTCAACTAATTCCGGTTTTGGGAATTTAGTTATGATTACCAGTGCAAGTCCACAAGAGGGAAAAACCTTTACAGCAATTAATCTCGCATTAAGTATAGCAATGGAGCAGGATAGGAAGATTTTGTTAGTAGATGCTGATGTTGTTCAGCCTTCACTTAATTCTTCACTGAATATTCCCAGGTCTGAGGGTATCGTTGACTATTTGAACAGTGATGATATTGCTTTCGAAAGTATTCTGCATAAAACAAATATAGATAACCTGTCGTTGGTTTTGGCTGGCAATAAGCATCATCTGACTAATGAGCTTCTTGCTAGTCAGAGCATGAAAGATCTTATGGAGGAGTTGACTAACCGTTATCCGGACAGGTTGGTTATGCTCGATACTCCACCTCTATGTCACACAACGGAGGCTTCAATTTTGGCATCATTGGCCGGGCAAGTAATTGTTGTGGTCGAAGAGGGTAGAACAACTCAGCGACGCCTTAAAGATGCTCTGAATCTGGTTTCGGAGCATCAGGATGTGAGCCTGTTAATGAATAAATGCAGTTCTGCCAGGGAAGGTAGTTACTATGGATACTACTAAAAGAGTGCTAGTCGTTAAGGGAATATTTTCGCCACTTTTAATTGTTTTGGCGCTCTCTTACAGCTCGCTTTCTTGGGCTTCTGTCTGGTCATTTGTTCCGAGTTTATCGGCAGGTTTGACATATACAGACAACGTCGAGTTATCCAATAATGATACGGATGATGATCTTGTTTTGGATGTTAGACCGGGATTTTCTTTCTCAAAACGAGAGGGAAGGGTCAATGTTTCCGGGCAATATAGTTTACAAAGAACTCAGCACTTTAGTGATTCCGATCGTAACGATACATTCCATCAATTAAGTAGTGGAATGCGTGCTGAATTAATTCGTAATAATTTTTTCTTAAATGGAAGTGTTAGGGTTAATCAAACTCTTATTGATACGGGTAGGGGGGGGAGCTCCGATAATATCAGTGGGACAGACAATATAACCACCTTTGTCAGTTATGAATTGGAGCCGGTATTTGAAACAGATATTGGTGACAATGCAGCACTGAGAGCTCGCTATCAGTTTGGAGAGGTACTGTACGATTCCAGTGTTGATAAAGATGATGCGTCGGACAGTTCTCAGCATGCCTATGGAGTAGTTTTGTCGAGTAATAACCGACCCAGAGATTTTACGTGGGCGCTTGGAGTCAATGAGCAGCGTACAGTCTATGACAGTAGGAGTGATCAAAAAATAACCACTTACACTACTAATGCTGGATATAGTTTAACCAGACGATTTCAGGTGAATGGTAGTTATGGTTATCAGAAACAAGATAATGACCAGGACAATCTGAGAGACAATCCCGATGGCTCTTTCTGGAACGTAGGTATTGGTTGGAATCCTAGCGATGTTACACAGATAAGCGCTGATTATGGTGATCGTTATTACGGAGACTCTTATGGCCTTTCAGTATTTCAGCGCCATAAGCGTAATGTTTTCACTTTAAGATATAGAGAAGAACAAACAGATACGCGAGATCAGTTGGCGGCTACCGGAGATGGCTTTATTTGCCCAACCAATGGTCCAGCATCTGATTGCCGAAGAGTGGATCCTTCGATCCCGATAGATCTTCAGATCGGTCCAGACGAAGGGTTGTTTGGTAACAACTCGCCTGTTGCAAGTGTTAATGATGATATTTTTGTCGGGAAGACCTGGGAGTTAGGTTATATCTATAGTTTCAGAAAGAGTGAAGTATCCCTTAATGGCTACAGGCAAAAGCGTGACTATCAAACAGTGTTAGGAAGTGAGACGACTTTGGGACTTAGTGGTAACTATCGGCTCAACCACAATGAGCGTATGAGGTCTTCGTTGCGATTCAGCTATGTAAAGGATGAGCTACTTGATGAATTGGATAATAAAACCTATAGCACGCGCTATATCTATAGCAGAAGCCTAGATCAGGATACAACGGCCGATATTAGTCTTGCCTATCGTAAACGAACAAGCAACGAGAATGATTCTGAATATACAGAGAATCGAATAAGCATCGGATTTCTACGGTATTTTTAAGGTCAATGTATGTACGAGAAGTATTACGGATTTACCAGTAAACCGTTTCAGCTTAGTCCTGATCCGAGATTTTATTTCAGCAGCAGAGGGCATAGCAGGGCTATGTCCTATTTGCGTTATGGGTTAGGTCAGTGTGACGGTTTTATTATTATTACCGGCGGGGTTGGTACGGGTAAAACAACATTGATAAAAATGCTTTTTTCTGATCTGGATCAAGAGCAGATTGTTGCTGCCAATATCGTCACGACTAATCTGGAATCCGATGATTTAATGCGAATGGTATCTTCTGCTTTCAGCTTGCCCACTGAAGGTTTGACTAAAGCTGATCTCTTAAGACAGTTTGAGGCATTTTTGTTAGCTTGTGACTCACATGGACGGCGTGTATTACTGGTCATTGATGAAGCTCAAAATCTTCCTAAATCTTCCCTGGAAGAGTTACGAATGTTGTCTAATTTTCAGGTCAATAATCGTCCATTATTACAAAGCTTTTTGTTGGGACAGGAAGAGTTTAGAGATACGCTTCAGTCCGACGGTTTAGAGCAGCTAAGGCAAAGGGTCATTGCTTCTTGTCATCTGGCTGCTTTAGATCGTGAAGAAACGAAAAATTACATCAACCACAGGCTTTCGTTTGTAGGTTGGACTGACAATCCTCATATTGATGAGACTGCCTACCATGCAATTTATGAATACACCGAAGGCGTTCCCAGGCGTGTGAACGTGTTTTGTGATCGCTTGTTGCTTTATGCCTATCTTGAAGAATTATCAGAAATCAGTAATGCCGTTGTAAAGGCCGTCTCTGAAGAGATGAGTGCTGAGATAACCCAAACTACTTCCTCGAAAAAGCGTGGTGGTGAGGTCAATACCGAATTGTTGAAAAAATTCTCTGAAATTGAAGAAGCCGTTGAAAATATCAAGTTTACGACAGAGTCCCTTGAAGCTGCGTTTGCCTCTCGAATGGGAACGCTAAAGAAGCTGATTTTAAGCATAGATAATATCGCAAAACAAAAGGTCAATTAGTATGAATCTGATTCATGTTGTAGGTGCTCGGCCTAACTTTGTGAAAATGGGACCCTTATATCAGGAGTTGATTGGTAGGGATGAGGTGTCTCAAACGATTCTGCATACGGGGCAGCATTTTGATCCGGAAATGTATCAGATCTTCTTCGATCAATTTTCACTGCCCAGACCGGATATTGAGCTGGGCATAACTGGGGCGAGCGTTAATGAGCAGCTGTCCAAAATGCTGTCAGCAATAGACAACATACTATCCTCTTTGCCCCCTAGCGTCATTGTTGTCTATGGTGATGTGACTTCTACGATTGCTGCTGCATTAGCAGCAATACGATATTCTCATAAAATAGTGCATGTGGAGGCAGGCCTTCGTAGTTTTGATCAAACGATGCCAGAAGAAATAAATCGCATATTAGTAGACAGAATTGCACATCGCCTGTATGTCACAGAACAATCTGGGCTTGATCATTTGCTCAATGAAGGTGTTGAAAAAGATAAGGTTGTATTTGTTGGCAATATAATGATCGATTCCTTGTATCGTTATATCGAGAAAACCAAGCCGCCTTATGAGGTTGAGGCAGCGCTTGCTGATGGGCGAGAGTATGCGGTTCTAACGCTTCATAGACCCGCTAATGTGGATTCACCATCCCGCCTGAAAAACATCTTCGATGGGATTGCACAAATTGCCAGCCAGTATCCGGTTGTCTTGCCTCTGCATCCGCGTACCCGTGAGCGTTGTCAGGAATACGGTCTGGATTTGGCATCAATTGAGGGACTCATTCTACGAGAACCCATCGGATACATAGATATGTTGTCTCTCGTTCGCGGAGCTAAAGTCGTTTTGACAGATTCAGGTGGTTTACAGGAGGAGACGGCAGCTATAGGGGTTCCCTGTGTGACTATTCGAGATAATACGGAGCGTCCCTCTACAATTGAGTGCGGTTCTAATCGATTAGTTGCGCCTACTAGCGAAGGTATTATTTTTGGTGTTAAAGAAGCGCTCATTCCAAATCCCGATATGCATGTGCCTCCTCTGTGGGATGGACGGACCGCTAAGCGAATTGCGGAGGATTTGCTGGAGTTTTACGCTAGCAGGGAGAGTATTTGTGCGTAATGCAATGACCATAGACGTTGAGGAGTATTTCCAGGTTTCTGCATTCTCTGAAGTTATTAATCGTGAAGACTGGGGTGGCTATGAGAGTAGGGTCGAAAGATCAATGGACAGGATATTGCGACTATTCGAAGCCCATAGTATCAAGGCAACCTTTTTTGTTTTGGGCTGGATAGCTAGAAAACATCCTGATTTAATTTCACGCATTCATTGCGAAGGTCATGAAGTGGCGAGTCATGGGATGTACCATGACCGCGTAACCGATTTAACATCAAAAGAGCTATACCAGGACCTGTATGATTCTAAGGCAATCTTAGAAGACCTCTGTGGCTGTTCCGTTAAGGGTTACAGAGCGCCGTCTTTTTCGTTACCACTGAACAGTACATCTTATGAAATGCTCGCAAAGTCGGGCTACAGTTACAGCTCAAGTATATACCCAATTCGACATGATCATTATGGTGAACCTTTGGCGGATCGCTTTGTCTTTGATGGCGGATCTGGTGTGAAGGAGATACCCATTAGTACCTTGCGGTTATTTGGTAAAAATTTTCCGGCAGGTGGTGGAGGTTTCTTCCGACTACTACCCTATGTTTATCATTATGCAGGGTTCAATCACCTTAATAGATCGGAGGAGAGGTCTGGGGTGTTCTACATGCACCCTTGGGAAATCGATGCCTCACAACCAAGGCCGTCAGGCTTGTCTTATAAGGCCAGATTTCGTCATTATTTAAATCTTAATAGAACTTTTAAGCGATTATCTCGGCTGGTAGAAGATCACCAGTGGTCGAGTATTGAGCAGGTATATAACATCTAGCAGGAGGCCAGGATGAGTCTCGTTATTGAAGAGGTCAGAGGAACACTGGCCAAAAAAGAATGGAACAGTTATGTTCAAGAAAATGAAAATTCTACGGTATTTCACCGCTATGAATGGGGTGAGGCGGTTGTTGCAACCTATGGCAATGAATATATCTATATTGTGGCCAGGGAAGATGGGGATGTTGTTGGTATTTTACCCTTAGGTAGAAGTAAGAGTCTCTTATTTGGTGACTATCTATGTTCCGTCCCTTTTGGTGTGTATGGCGGTATCGTTGCGAATAATCAAGCGATAGCGGATAAAATTGATGACTACGCATGTCAGTTGGCTAATAGTTTAAAAGTAGATTATCTGGAAGTTCGAAACCAAAACCCCAGCGGTTATGAACGCCCTGACAGGGATATCTATGTGACATTCAAAAAGCCAATCCTGGACACGCCGGATGAAAACCTGAAAGCAATCCCTAGAAAGCAGCGAGCTGTTGTAAGAAAAGGAATTAAAAAAGAGTTGTCCTTTTCAATTTCAAAAGATGTGGATACTTTTTACAGGTTGTATTCAGAAAGTGTAAGAAATTTGGGGACACCAGTATTTTCAAAAGAATTGTTTCGTAATCTGTTAAGGTTTTTTCCACAAGACAGCTTTATCATGTCGGTATATGATCAGGAGAAACCGGTCTGTGCTGTATTGACTTTGCTGTTTAAAGATCAAGTCCTTCCCTATTATGGTGGAGGAGGTTATTCGGCAAGGTCAGTTCATGGTAATGATTTTATGTATTGGAAGCTCATGGAGTGGGCCTGTACCGAAGGGTATAAAGTGTTTGATTTTGGTCGCAGCAAGGTTGACACAGGCGCCTATTCGTTTAAGAAAAATTGGGGGTTCGAGCCTGCACCGCTATCATATGAATACCATCTGGTAGGCGATACCAGCATACCTGATAAATCTCCTTTAAATCCTAGAATAAAGCCACTGATAGAGGTTTGGAAAAGAATGCCTCTATCATTTACAAATCTTATCGGTCCATATGTTTCACGTTCATTAGGGTAGGGTATGGAATCAGTGATATTTGTGGTTCATAGGATTCCTTTTCCACCGAACAAAGGAGATAAAATAAGGTCGTATCAAATATTAAAAGCGCTGGCCAGCAGGTATAAAGTAAAGCTTTTTTGCTTCGTTGATGACAGTGCTGACCTTAAGTATGAAGGTGATCTCAACAAGTTTGCCGATAAGGTCTATGTGGAATATTTGCCAAAATGGCGTGTGTTGTTACGTGCCGCAAAATCGATCTTTCTTGGAAAGTCGATTACTGAGATGGTCTATCAATCAAACTTGATGAGTCAGGCTGTTTCCAGTGAATTCGATCAGGGCGCTTCAGCTGTGATAGCTTTCTCGTCATCTATGGGGCAGTATCTTCCTGAATCCTCAGGTGTAGTGAAGCAGGTCGTGGATTTTGTTGATGTTGATTCCCTTAAATGGCATGACTATGCCCATAAAAAACCTTTCTATTTAACTTGGCTGTATCGCCGGGAAGCTGATCTTTTATCCAAGCTTGAGATAAGACTTTTTCAGGAGGGTGCAATAAGTACATTTGTTACCAACTCTGAAAGAGACCTTTTTCTAAAAATGCTTACCGGATCTACCGATCGAGTTAAGGTTGTAGGGAATGGTGTTGATACTGCCTTTTTTGACCCTTGTATTGAATATCAATCGCCCTATCAAGCGCTAGGTCTGGGAGTTGATCAGTCTATCTGCTTTGTCGGGGCCATGGACTATTACGCAAATGAAGATGCAGTCATGTGGTTTGCATCGAATGTGCTACCACTAATATTGAGCAAGTATCCGAATTGTACTTTCTTTATTGTTGGCCGAAATCCAAGCAAGCGATTACAACAATTTGCTCGATTCACTCCGGGCGTGCTTGTGACAGGGGCCGTTTCCGATGTTCGTCCCTATTTACAATACTGTTCCTTGGTAGTTGCTCCATTAAGGATTGCTCGAGGCATGCAGAATAAAATTCTGGAAGCCTTGTCCATGAATAAACATGTAGTGGCTAGCAGTGAAGCAGCCCAGGGCGTAGATATTGATAGTACTTCCAATTGCTTGTATGCGTGTGAAACCAAAGGGGGGATGGCTGAGAGGATCATTACACTGATGTCTGATAAAGCAGCAGTCTGCGATGGGCGAGAGCAAGTCTTAAAGCATTATAGCTGGGGACCTCAAATGGATCGTCTGCTTGGGGAACTCGAAACTTGAATAGACAACATTCTGCATGGGCGCAGGCGTTAATCGCGTATTCCATAGGTTTCTTGGTGTTGATGCTGGCGTTCAGTAAAACACTGTTCGATATGATAGCTATATGGGAACGTTCCGGAACTTTTAACCACTGTTATATTATCGCGCCTATTTGCTTGTATCTTATTTATCGTAAGCGGCAGTTATTGGTCAAGCTAAGTCCTGAACCCAGCTTGCTTGGATTTGTTTTTCTGCTGTGTGCGATTTTTGTCTGGGTGATAGCGGGGATGGTCGAAGTTCAGGTTGTTCAGCAATTTTCTCTGGTTATTATGCTGTCTTTCCTGTGCCTTGCTGTTATGGGGTGGAAGGTTGTATTAACTATACTGTTCCCTCTTTGTTATAGCCTGTTTATGGTTCCCTTTGGAGAATTCTTGATTCTTCCCATGATGGAGCTAACAGCTTCATTTACGGTTTCGACCATTGCCCTATTTGGAATACCTATTTATGTTGAAGGGTTATATTTCGAATTGCCTACAGGCCATTGGTCAGTTGTAGAGGGGTGCTCAGGAGTTCGATATCTGATAGCTTCGGTGGCTCTGGGCACACTTTATGCGTATCTAAATTACCAAACTATCTATAAACGGTTAATTTTCATTGGTGCATCGATACTGCTTCCTATCGTAGGCAACTGGTTGCGAGCAACTGGTATCGTAATGCTAGGCCATTTCAGTGGGATGAAGCTTGCTGTTGGTGTAGATCACTTGCTCTATGGTTGGGTGTTTTTTGGCGTATTAATGTTGATCCTTTTTTGGGTAGGAAGTCGTTGGAGTGAAGCGGAACGTTCCGGAAAATCTTTTCTACAGGTAGATAAAAAGTACAGTTGGCTTCGAACTTTAACGATGGTCTTTATTCTTGTTCCTGTTTCAATGTGGGCAACCCAGGCAACCAGCCGGAATGGTGATATAGAGACTCCTGTTCTAGAGATTAAATATAATGACAAGGTGCTCACTAAACAGACATATACGCTCCCGTTTAGACCCAGATTTACTCAATCAGATTCGGTTGAAAACTACACTTTTGAAGATCATGGTATAAATGCTTCTTTGCAACTGTATTGGTATGGCTACGGGAACAAATCCGGGAAGTTAGTCACCTCAACGAATCAAATTGTCGCTCAGAAAGATCCAGAATGGCGTTCGATAAAATTGGCAAAAAGTTCGGACGAGTGCCCCGCGGGTAACTTCGTTAAGCTTCAGTCAAAAGATAAAATCTATTATGTGGCATCCTGGTATGTTATCGGTGGCCATAAAGTTTGTGATCCGTTGCGGGCAAAGTTTTCACAGTTAATAGCTAGACTGGCCGGTTCAGATGAACAGGGTGCTCATGTAGTACTAACAATAGATGAGGTTTCAGAAGCTTCAGCAACTAAGCAAGTAATAGATATATCTAGGCGTCTGATGGTTATGAGGAAGGCGGATGAACACTGAACAACCTAAGCTAACAGTGATGCATCTGATCTATCGTTTATCAGCTGGCGGCCTCGAAAACGGCTTGGTTAACTTGATTAACAACACACAGGGGGAAGGTTTTCGTCATATCGTTGTTGTTTTGTCGACATCAACCGATTTTCAAAAACGGTTACCTGATGATGTGCCTGTAGTATTGCTTAATAAATCGATCGGTAATGATATCTCTCTCTACCCCAGGATAATGAAACTGATTAAGCGATATTCTCCTGACGTGTTCCATACCAGAAACCTGTCTTGTATCGAATATCAGACAGTCGCCTGGTTGGCCAGGGTAAAGCGGCGAATTCACAGTGATCATGGTTGGGATGTAGAAGACCCGGATGGTACTCGATTCAAGCCAGCCTTGATTCGTCGAATCTTTAAAAGGTTTACTTCAAAATATGTTGTTTTATCAAAGCAAGCAGAAAATTACGCATTAACACGTGTGAGCGTGGCTGAGCGAGATCTATTTAGAATATGCAATGGCGTTGATACTACTAAGTTTACATCAGACTTAAGTGTTGATTCCAATAAGATTACGGTAGGGACGGTTTCTCGTCTGGAACCCATCAAAGGTGTTATAGACATAATTGAAGTTGCAAAGGAGCTAAGATCCAGAGGGCTCACCGAAGATGAAATACACTTTGTGGTTGTTGGCGATGGATCGCAACGGAATTTGATGCAAGAAACCATTTCCAAGCACAACTTAAATGGCTGGATAACTTTGGTCGGTGAGTGTCCCAGCCCCCTTCAATGGTATCAAAATTTTGACCTGTATTTATTAACATCATATGCAGAAGGTATATCCAATACAATTTTAGAAGCAATGTCTTGTGGTCTTCCAATAGTGGCCACTAATGTTGGGGGGAATCCAGAATTAGTACAGCAATCCTGTAATGGTTATCTTGTCAATCGCGGTGATATTGAAGGGATATCAGATAACATTATGCGCTATTTAACTGACAGTAAATTGCGAAATTCTCATTCTCGCAGTAGCAGAGAAAGGGCAGTAACGAAGTTTTCTATTCAAGCTATGGTCGAAAAATATACACAACTCTATAGGGAAGGAGAGTCCAGCCAATGTGTGGGATCGCAGGAGTAGTTCAGGCCCAAAAGCCTACGCAAGAGCGGCTGCAAAGGGTAGCGAAAATGACTGATAGTTTGCATCGTCGGGGCCCTGATGGTTCAGGTATATTCCATAACGACAAGATTGTTTTCGGCCACCGCCGTCTGTCTATTCTTGATCTCGATAATGGTGCTCAGCCATTGGTAAATACTAATGAAAATTTGATACTCACTTATAATGGTGAAATCTACAATTATCGTGAAATTCGCAGTGAATTAGTAATGCTTGGTCATGATTTTAATAGTAATTGTGATACGGAAGTGTTACTACATGCCTGGGAGGAGTGGGGCCAGTCTTGTGTAGACAGATTTCGTGGCATGTTCGCATTTGCCATTTGGGATCACGGCAGAAACCTTTGTTTTATAGTCAGAGACAGGTTAGGAATAAAACCACTCTACTATGCTAAAGGTGACAGTGACGAGTTTCTGTTTGGCTCTGAATTAAAGGCACTGCTAAGCTACGGACTCGATACGAAAGAGCTGGATCTAACCGCCGTCGATGACTATTTCGCACTTGGCTATGTGCCTGAGCCAAAATGTATTTACAAAGGGGTTTATAAATTGCGAGCCGGTCATATGCTGTGTTATGACCTGTCGAAAAACACCATTAAAGAGACCGCTTATTGGAATTTACGACAATCAACGACCACTAATACGTCTCGTGATTTACCTTCTGAACTAAACCGGCTTCTATCTGAGTCGGTAAACCTTCGAATGGTTTCCGACGTACCTATCGGTGCCTTTTTATCGGGAGGCGTAGATTCAAGTAGTGTTGCAACGTTGATGTCCAGGTTGTCGGACGATGCGATTAATACCTGTTCCATTGGTTTTTCTGAAGCTGAATTCGATGAAAGCGAATACGCATCATCTGTCGCTAAAAAAATTGGATCAAAACACAATACGAAAAAGGTTACGCTCTTTGATACAGATCTTATTGATCAATTGGCTGATACCTATGATGAACCCTTTGCTGATAGTTCTGCGCTACCAACATATCGGTTGTGCGCGCTGGCAAAAGATCAGGTAACGGTCGCCTTATCAGGTGATGGCGGTGACGAGCTTCTTGGTGGTTATACGCGTTATCGCTGGCATTTAAATGAAGAACGATTTCGCCGTTTATTGCCCGACAGTATTCGGTGCCCACTGTTTTCATTAGCGGCTAAGATATACCCTCGCATGAGCTTTGCACCACGTTGGTTAAGGTTGAAGTCTACCTTGGCCGCTCTGGGACGTGATTCGGTAAGTGCATATTTTAATAATATTGCAGTGATACCTGATGATCGTCGCTATCCTTTATACAGTGATACTATGGTTGCAAAAGTATCTGGCTATAATCCGGTTAAATTGTTCAGAGATTACGCGAGGGAAGCAGACAGTAAAGATGCTCTGTGGACAGTGCAATATATCGATATAAAAACTTACCTGCCAGGGGATATCCTGACAAAAGTCGATCGTGCAAGCATGGCTCACGGGTTAGAGGTTAGGGTTCCTATTCTTGATCATAAAGTTGTTGAGTGGGGAGCGACGTTAGCTGAAGATCAAAGGATTAATCAGGGTGAAGGTAAATATGTGTTAAAAAAATCGATGGAGCATTGTGTTGATGAAGATATTCTATACAGGAGGAAAATGGGGTTTGGGGTCCCTCTGTCGCAGTGGTTTCGAAATCAGCTGAAAAGTCAGGTTGAATCATTGATTGATAACAAGTATTTGCTCAAATCCGGTCTGTTCGATATGCAAGAGGTTTGCAAACTTGTTAATAACCACCTTAGCGGATTACATGATAATGGAACTGCACTCTGGTCGATGCTTATGTTTGAAGCCTTCCTTAGACGTGTCCATTATGAGGGAGAGACTCTGTGAAAGTATTACATGTCTTTGATCATTCGATCCCTCTTCACAGTGGTTATACTTTCAGAAGTCGGTCAATTATCAATTGCCAGCGATTACAGGGTATTACCACCTGCCATATAACCGGATCAAAACAGGGCATTCATGCTGACGTCGCTAACTCAAACCCCGAAATCATTGAGGGATTGCCGTTCTATAGATGTCCTGCCCCCCCAAGCTGGATTGCCAAAAACAGGATCCTCCAGCAGCTGTATGTTGTCTATTGGCTAATTATTGGTGTTTATCGAGCAGTAAGCAAAGAGCAGCCGGATCTGATTCATGCTCATTCACCAGCATTAAACGGGTTTTGCGCATTACTTGTGGGGAAGCTTCGTCGAATACCGGTTGTGTATGAGATTCGTGCGTTCTGGGAGGATGCTGCCGTCGATAATGGTAGTACCGTTGAAGGTGGTTTTCGCTATAGGCTGAGTCAGTGGTTTGAAGAATGGGTCGTTAAACGTGCAGATGGGGTTATCACAATCTGTAATGGGTTAATGAATGATCTTGAACAACGGGTTAGATTACCTGACTACAGGGCCATTGTGCCTAATGCGGTTGATGTGGAGAAGTACCCGGATCAATCCGAGAATTTGCGTCGGCGTTGGCAATCCCCAGAGTATGTGCCAACGGTAGGATTTATCGGTTCTTTCTATCGCTATGAGGGGTTGGATATTCTTCTTGAGGCGATTGATCGTCTCAAGAAGAGAAACGTATCTGTCAAGCTTCTATTAATTGGCGGAGGACCAGAAGAAAGCTATTTAAAAACTTTGGTACAAAGGTACGGGCTTGAGCGAGTCGTTGAAATGCCGGGAAGGGTTCCCCATAACGAAGTCGATCAGTCGTACGAGCGAATAGATATCCTGGCCTATCCCAGGCGTTCAATGCGATTAACTGAAACCGTGACTCCCCTAAAACCACTAGAAGCTATGTCAATGGGGCGTCCATTAATTCTGTCAGATGTTGGAGGGCATAAAGAGTTGGTTAGTCCTGAGTCTGGTGCCGAAATGTTCCCTAGTGAAAACGTTGAAGCGTTGGCTGAAAGTATAGAGAGGCTAATCCGCCGACTTCAAAGAGATAATGCTATGGACTGGTTAACCTCAGCGCGAAGACTAGTCGCACAGGAGAAAAGTTGGAAGGCTTCTGTTGATAACTGTTTGCCTCTGTATCATAAGCTGGTTGGCCAAGGATGAGTGCCACAGATCCTTATCAAGTTATCGTGTTTAGCACGCTTTTTCCGAGTGAAGATAAGCCTTTGCAAGGTTGCTTTATTTATCAGAGAATTCACAGAATTAATAACGGTAAGGGTGTGGTGGTGGTTTCACCGCAGCCCTGGTTTCCCTTTCAGGACATAATCGGTAAGTTCATAGGCCATAACCGTAGCCTAAGGCCTGTCGAGGATAAGTTTGAGGCTTTGAGGGTATGCCGGCCGCGATTTTTTTCCATACCTATCATAGGGAAATGGCTAGATCCGTTGTTTATTTGGCTATCGGTAAAAAGCCATATACAAAAATTATTGCTTCATAATAATCATTCTATTATCGACGCACACTTTGCCTTTCCCGATGGTGTTGCCGCTTATTTGCTAACACGAAATCTTGGTCTGCCGCTGGTTGTGACTCTAAGGGGCACTGAGATTAAGCACTGCAAGCATCCAGTGAAGCGCTATATGATCTCTAAAGCTCTTACCTCGGCCAATGTGGTTATTGGTGTTTCCCAGTCACTACTTGAGGCGATGCGTAATCTTGGTATTGAACCAAACTGTTCTGAGCGAGTTGGCAATGGGGTTGATTCCCGGATTTTTTACCCTGATAAATCCGTTCCTTTTAGAAAAAATAATGGGTTTTCTGATAACGACCGACTGTTGATAACAGTAGGAGGATTAGTCCCGAGGAAAGGTCAGCATCTTGTAATACAAATGTTACCTGTATTATTAAAGGATTATCCAACACTTCATTACATACTCGTTGGAGGTGGATCCGGTGAGGGTGATTATGCCAGCAAGCTTAAGGCCATGGCAGAAGAATTTGGTGTTGTAGACCGCGTACATTTCATGGGAGTGTATTCGCCGGAGGAATTAAGGCCGTGTCTTAGTGCCGCGGATCTGTTTGTACTTGCTACTAGCAATGAAGGTTGGGCCAATGTAATTCTTGAATCTATGGCCTGCGGAACACCCGTAGTAGCTACGGATGTAGGTGGTAATGCCGAGGTAATCAGTAATTCATCTTTAGGAACGATTGTTGATTATTCTTATGAAGGCATAGAGCAGGGCATTAAGGATGGCCTGGATAGGAAGTGGAATCGAATTGAAATTGAGAATTACGCTAAAGATAACTCCTGGAACAAACGTATTGGTAGACTAGAAAACATCTATTCAGAGTTATCAAAAAATGCTGTGAGAGGCGCAACAGGTGCGTGATATCTTCGTCACTTCCGTCGTTGCTGTCTGTTTACCTTTTATACTCCGACAACCCTATATCGGAATATTGGTATGGAGTTGGCTGGGTTATATGAATCCTCACAAGCTGGCCTGGGGGTTTGCTACCACGCTACCCTTTGCCCAGATGGTTGCGATAGCAACGTTAATAGGCTTGTTGATCAATAAAGAACCCAGAAAATTCCCAAAGAATGGCTTGGTTACGGTTTTGTTTCTTTACAGTTTTTGGGTATTGGTAACCACCATTGATGCACAGTACAGTAAATTCGCCTGGTTACAACTGGAAAAGGTCTACAAAATATTGTTTATGACTTTTTTGACATTGTATCTGATTAATTCCAGAAAAAGAGTTGAATTGCTCGTGGCAGTAATGGCCTTGTCGATTGGCTTCTATGGAATAAAGGGAGGGATATTCACGGTATTAACAGGGGGAGGGTTCAGAATAATGGGGCCTCCCAATACGTTTATCGGTGGCAATAATGAAATTGGCCTGGCCTTGATAATGATTGTCCCGCTATTTAGGTATTTTCAATTAACCTCTACACGCTCTTCGATACGCCTGGGTTCCGGTATAGCCATGATTCTCTGCACAATATCAATATTTGGTACTCAGTCCAGAGGGGCGCTTTTGGGTTTGGTGGCAATGGCATTGATGTTAATCATGATGAGCAGGAAGCGCTTTGTTTTGTTGTTGGGTTTTGCTGTTATGATGCCTTTGATCCTGATGTTTATGCCTGATAGTTGGCATGATCGAATGGAGAGTATTGCCCATTATGAGCAGGACGCCTCTGCTCAGGGTCGACTAACTGCATGGCGTTATGCTTATCAAATAGCAGTAGATAACCCTTTGACCGGTGGTGGCTTCGAGATTTTTACTGGCCGTACAGATGCACACAGCATCTATTTTGAAATACTAGGTGAACATGGATTTATTGGGCTGGCTTTATTTTTAACCTTGCTTGTTGGAGCCTGGATATCAGCAGGCTCTATTGCTAGGGATAGATCGGTAAAGTGGCGTTCCGACTTGATGTCGATGGTCCGTGTGAGCCTTGTCGGTTATGCCGTATCCGGTGCATTTCTCGGTCTTGCCTATTTTGATCTTTTTTATCACTTGATTGCTATTGTTATAGTAACGAAAGCAATATCCTGTGAAACAATAACGACAGAAGCTGACAATGGATCCGGGAAGAGTGTTGTGCAGAAGGAAGGGTTAACTATTAGTAATGGGAAGCGGTTCCAGAATGGCCAATAAAATCATCGAGAAATCAAAAAATCATTTACAGAGTGTAATCAAGGGTTGTTATCGAGCTGTTCGGCCAGCATCTTCAGAGAAGTCTATTTTGGTCGCTGGTGTTCAAAGGTCTGGCACCAATATGGTGATGGATATTCTTGATAATTGTATATCGACAGACGTATATCACGAAATTGATAGCCGTGCATTCGATAACTACCAAATGAAATCACTTCCAGAAATACTTGAATTAAAAAATAACAGTAGCTCGTATTATTTTGTAATCAAGACGCTTTGCGAGCTTCAAAGGATTGAAAGTATTATCACGGCTCTTGATGATGTTAGGGTGGTTTGGGTATACCGACATTATCACGATGTCGTAAATTCGATGCTGGTTTCGTTTAATAACCAGGCAAGTCAGGTTAACAGGATTGTTAAGTATCGAAATTCAGACGGTTGGTTGTCCGAATTTATGACAGATCAAACCTACGAGGTGTTGTGCAAGCATGCGAAGAACAGGGATTTAAATGATGCTTCTGCAGCAGCTTTACAATGGTACTTTAGAAATGTAATTTTCTTTGAAAAGCATCTCTATAAAGATGATAGGGTTTACTTATTAAAGTATGAAAATCTTGTAAGAAATCCTGAAAATGAGATAAAGCGGTTGTATCGATTTACTGGTATCGAAGAAGAATTTGCCTTTAAGAAGAAAATATATTCCTCCTCTATTAGAAAATCAAAACCAGTAGAGCTTGATGAAGATATAGAGCGATTGTGTTCTGGGCTTTATGAGCAGCTTGAATTTTATGCAGACCCAAAAAAATGATCGTTTAATAAATCTTTAAGTAATTGAGTTTCGTTTTTATTGGTCTTGGAGCAATCATTTTTCATCTCGGGGTCTTCTAGAAGATTGTAAAGTTTCCATTCGGTTCTGTTGATCATGGGTTTTCTGATCAATATCCAATTGTTAAAGATAACGCCGCGGTCCTTGGCGGATTCGATTTCCTCAAGGGCGTTATCAGGGATGATTATTTGACCTGACTTCTGGTCGGATACATCGAGAATTTTATCAATATCCGAGTAATACAAATGGTTCTCATCTATGCCAGGTGGGCGCGTTAGCCACACACCGGTTTCAAGGTAGACGGGCTTACCTTTATCAATGGAGGGAAGGTCTGGTTTAGCAGGGTTAGATGGTGCAAATTGAGTGCTATTCAAGCCTAAAGTATTTATCAATATTGGTAGGATATCTTTGTTGCTAAAAAAACAGTCATTAATGGTTCCTATAGTCTTGGGTGTTTTTATCAGACAGGGTATACGGTGACTGTATAGTCCATCAAGATTGTTACCTTGACCCCAGGAGTTTTTTTCAAAGAAGTCAATGCCGTGATCGGAATAAAAGACAATTGCGCAATCCTCGTATAGTTCACAATTTTTCAGGTGCTGAATAATGTCACCGACCCTTTTATCAAAATTGTTAATGCAACCTTGATAAAGGGCTAAAATTTGATCGAGGTCAAATTCTTTTCTTGGGTCTTTCTGGCTTTTAATTATTTCCTCGGGTTCTGTGAGTTTGATCATACAAAACGGCGAGTTCGTGTTTTTGCTGTTGCTGTACTTCTGGTAATAGGGGGATTCTGAACCGAATGGAGGGTGTGCTGTAGAAATAAACAGATTCAACAGAAATGGGGATTCGGCTTGTCCGTATTCAGTAATCTTATTACAAAATCGATGTGTGGCTTGTTGATTTTGTGGGACGCCAGCAGCTGAGTGTATCTCGGGTAATAGGTTGAATCCCAGTTTTCCCGCTGTAAACAGGGAAAAAAACAGCCGATATTGTTTGGCCCCTTGCTTTAATAGATAGCGGATGTTCCATTGATCGGGAGGCGTGGTTTGTTCGTCAAACTTAAAGTCATATCGATCAAAGTCACTTCCTGCCCAGTCACTGTGAGTGCAGGTTCTATAGCCTTTGCTACTTAGCTCGCTAATGATAGACGTCATTTCAACGTCATTCGGGTTCGTAAAGTTATCAACCAACCTCGAGTTGGTAGGCCATTGCCCAGAAAACATAGCTGCCAAAGAAGGGGCAGTTCTGGGAATAGGAGTCGTCATATTCCTGAAGTGTATGGACTCTTTGGTCAGTTTATCCAGGTTTGGAGTCAGGGATTCGCCGTCGGGACCCTGTTTGCCAAGATAGTCAGCCCTGAATGTATCACAACCAATCATAACGATATTAGGTAGGGCGTTGTTTTTCTTAACAGGCTTAAAAGTTTTGGGGGGGGATGAGTAGCTAATTTTTAAATCGATAAAAATGACTAGGGCTGCCGCGGACAGTGTTGCGAGCACAAATGCATTCTCTGCTACCAGGAGATGGCCAATGCTGACTATCGCTATGGCTATATGGCTCCATTCCAGGATTTCTACTATCCCTGCGGGCAAGATGCTTTTTAATAAGAGCCAGTATTGGCTTTGAATATTGCTATTAATTGCAATAGTTGAAGGGTTAGTGTGTAAAATGCTACTTATTCGTACTTGAATAATGAAGATCAGGACGACCACAGTCATGATTGATAATTGCTGTGAGCTAAGGTCTTCTATAAAAAGTTTATCAATGCTAAGAGCGATACTTAAGCTATATGAAACCAGGCATATCATGATGAATGAGCATATTGCCCATTGTCTGATGATAGATGTGGCAACCAATGACTTGAATCGATCGATAACGTCCTGTGAAATTCCTGGACCCGTTCTTGAGTAAGATCTCAAGGCGACTATTAATATCAAGCTGGAAGACGCAACTCCTGCGAGTATTACAAATAATAGATGGTGAGAGAATTGATATAGATCGATCATCTACTGTTCTCAGTATTTCTAGAAAAGAACCGACTCAGGTAAGCTGAAATTTCGCCCAAAGTGCTCGATGTTCGCATTAGATAGAATCGTAACCTCGGTAGTGGTACTGGAATTAATAGATTGCAGATATTAATAAGTAATTTGGTGTATAGGAATCGAGGGGGGAGCGCAGGTTTTTCTATGTTGATATAGGCGGCAGAGCGGCTTCTGGAGTAGGCTTTTCGTATTAGATAAAGTAGTGATAGCCGTTCAGAATCGGCCCAGTGATACTGGATAGGTCCAGGACTATAGAGCAATCTGAATCCTGCAGTCAGGGCTCGGCGTACATAGTCTCCATCTTCGCCGCCTCCCAGATTATGCCCTGATGGACCAAGGGATACGTTGAAATCACCTGTTCTTTCGAGAACTTCCTTAGCCATGATTAGATTGCCACCACCAGGAAGGCGATTATTAATGGTGATCTCTAGCTCTTCGTTGCCAAGATCATAATGGGGAATCGGCAATGGATACACGGGGTATTCAATATTGTGAATCCATGTAGGTTCTATGCCATCCCAATCAGGTATGATTTTTCCACAAAACAAGCTATAGGTATTTCTCTTTTCAAGGAGCTCTTCTATCGACTCAAAAAAGTGATAATCAATACGATGATCATCATCGATAAATATAATAAAATTTCCCTTAACTACTTCTATGGCTTTGTTCAGAGCATTGGATTTGCCAGGTTTTAATTCCGTAAAAAGACGAATAGGGTAGGGGTACTCATTACTAAGATCCTTAATCATTTCCTCGGTATCATCGTGGCAGTTGTTTGCGATGATTGTGATTTCCAGATCGCTCTTGCTAAGAGGCGCTGCTTTTTCTACTGAGCGTAACGTACGCTGTAGGAGGGTGGATCGATCATGGGTACAGATAATAACTTCTAGACGCATTGAGCTTCGTCCGGGTTCTGTGATCTGTCCCGATAACCTTTAATCATGCCGAATGTGTGCGAAACGTTCATCCATTCTCTGATAGCAGGAGAAAGCTGACGAATACTTGCTGTTGAGGCCGTCAATAATTGTCGCAACAGATTTCTGTACAAAAACCTGGGGGCACCCAATAACCGAGCATCATATGCGGGCTCGCGAAATCTACCTCTTCGATAACCTGCTCGTTGGTGCAGGTTTAAAAAGTAACGGCGCTTTAGACGCCATTCTTCGACAAAGTGATCAACAGCCATTCCGGGCTCATAGCTAACACTTATTTCTGGCGATGATAAAAATTGTCGAAACATAATTCCATCCGACCCACCGCCAACAACATTTCCAATGCGATTGAAGTTTTTGTTAAATCTAAGGTTTTTGTCTTTTCGGAATATATCCATCCGATAAGCGATATTTGCAGTCCAAAGAGGAGTTGTGTCATCGTTTACTGTAAAAGAGACGTTGCCATAGTCAATAGCCGCAAGGAAAGGAAGTAATTCGTCGGTCAACCAGGAGGGGCGTTTATTTTCAAAAGCAATAAGAACTTTACCTCCGACTACATCAAAGCCACTCTTTAGTGCGATGTAGGCAGATTGAATTAACCCTGGTAACGGGATTTCATCATCATCAATGAATATCATATAGTCTTCATTGATGCACTCCTCTATAGCACGATTCCTGGCCGGGACAATTCCTTGTTGATGCTCTGTCACGTAATCTAATCTATGACCTGGTTTAGACTGCAACGAATTCAGGACCTCAACTGTATGATCACTACTGTTATTGTTGATGGCTAGAATTCGTATAGGGATATCACAGGTTTGTTTCCTGATGGCCGTTATAAGTGCTTCCAGGTTGCCCGCACGATTATATGTACAAAAGCACAGGGTTATTCTGTCGTTCATGACTCTCTTCCTTGGGAATGACTTCCATATGAAAGTCGTTCTTTGGCTCTATCTGCCAGATAGGCGAATAAGGTATCGTATCCATTGTCGTTGCTGCCATTAATCAGCATTCTTTGTAGTTTGGTTGCGTTGATGCTGTTATCTATTGTTAGACGCTTTAGTTGCAGGTTTGAACTGCTGGCACTAATTCGACCTGACTCAGTCGTCATTGCGTAATGGAATTTGCAGTCTTTAGCTATTTCAATGACCTTTTCATTGTAACAGCCATAGGGATATGCAAGCCCTTTTATCTCACAGCCAAGGCTGTCTTCAAGTTTGGATTTTCCATCGCGTAACTGCTTGAGTAATGCTTCAGGTGGTATCGTGGTCATGTCGGTATGCTGGAATCCGTGCATGCCTATTTCTATTCCCGATTCTGCTAGGTAACGAATCTCTGATTTATCAAGCAAGGGGAGCGCTTTGTTACCTGGTTGCCAATGGCTCTTTCTCCCAATGCATTCAGTAATGACAAACACTGTGGCACTAAAGCCTGCCGAAGTAACTGATTCTAGTGCTCCTATATTGTTGCAATAACCGTCATCAAAGGTGAGCAAGATATCGGAATTTGATCGCTTTCCATCGATATTACAGACAGAGCTTGCACTCAGTTTGCTCAGTTTTAGCGCCTCTAGGTGAGCCTCAAAATTGGACATGGATAACGACCAATGCCAATCATCAGAAGCGATCGAATGGTACATTAATGCTGTTTGCCCAATGCATTTGGCCATGGAGGCTTGAAGGCTCTCAATAATCATTGAAATCAACGCTGAATTTCATAGCTTGTTAAATTTACAGAAGCTAGTTGTTGTCATGATCGATCCTTCTGGTAATCGTTAATGTCATAGCTCTTTAATGAGGAAGAAAATATTTCCCTCGTGCGAAGAGCCACAGATTCCCAGGAAAATTCTGAGTGAGCACGCTTGTGAGCGGCTTGGGCCAATTGTTCTCGATCGTCCTGCTGTGTCAGTAACCGATAGGTTGCGCTGTATATTTCGTCAATTGAATTTCCGTTACAGTTGACACCGGTCACCT
Source organism: Aestuariirhabdus haliotis (assembly GCF_023509475.1). Taxonomy (NCBI): domain Bacteria; kingdom Pseudomonadati; phylum Pseudomonadota; class Gammaproteobacteria; order Oceanospirillales; family Aestuariirhabdaceae; genus Aestuariirhabdus; species Aestuariirhabdus haliotis. The sequence goes on from NZ_JAKSDZ010000003.1 coordinate 29,516, forward strand.
CATGTAAAACAGCTGACACAACACCGCCGCTAATGCCCGATATGGCCGTTTTTCCACAGGCAGCCGCTTCGATATATACCATACCAAAGCCTTCTACATCACCGTTTACTTCGCGGTTTGGCATAACAAAGAGATCACAGGCATTGTATAGCTTTGGGAGTGCGTCATCCTCAATAGCCCCCAGAAGGGTAACTGAATCAGACAAGCCTTCATTATCTATAATATCTTTAAGATGATTAAAGTCTTCTCCGATTCCGGCCACGGCGTAATGTACCGCTACATCATCGTCTCGTAGCTTTTTTACCACAGATAGCATGGTATCAAATCCTTTTCGCCGGGAAAGTCTGCCTACGGATAAAAGAAGGAAGTCATTAGTATTTCCCAATAGATCCTTTCGAATTTGGCGAATCTCATCGCTTTCTGATTTATGATAAATCTGTGTCATTACACCCGGGTGGATCATTCGTATTCGAGATTTGGATACACCAAGTTGGATAAGTTTTCCTTTGGTAAATTCACTGTTGGCAATCACTACATCAGCGTGGCGGTAGAGAAATTCCATTAGTCGTCTTTTGATCGGTGTGCGCCAGGTGGTGATTTCTTCTCCATGGGCGTAGATAAGGCATGGCTTGAAGTAAATGCGTGAGAGCAACCAGGCAATCAGGCCCTCTGGTAATACGCGGCCGGCATGAAATTGAATGGGTTTATTTTTCCAGCTGATTTTAAATCCAGCTACAAAGAGGCGAATATAAATTGCCAGTGACTCTGGCCTGAGCCAGCGGATTCTTTTCATCGTAATGCGATGAATCGAATTGGGATGCTGCAGGTCGACGTCTGAATCACCTTCTGTGGATGCGGCAAGAATTTGAATGTTCTTGCCTCCCAATCGTCGGTAAACCTGGTCGAACCAAACCGCTGTTCCTCCCTTGGTGGGAGCAAAGAGTTCACTGATTACTAATATGGGTTGTGAGGAAGAGGGCACTAGCTTGTCTCTTTAATGTGACTATAAGAGTTATGACCTGGGTTTGCTCCCGGTAAGATGTTCTGTCCAGATGATTTCTGAGTTTCCGATACCCACAACCCTAATGCCATTAATATCCAGGCTAATTCTCCGTAATAATGAGCGTGATTACCATCATTCAATGTAAGGACTTTATCTGGAAGGTCGGACATAAAAATACCCAGCGATTGCAAGGTGGAAATCGATGAACGAGTTAAATCCTGTAAATCCTTATGGTCCTGTAGCCAATAACCATAAGGAAGACCAAAGCCATGCTTGGGCTTGTTGAGTATTTTCTCTGGTAGGAATTCAGACATACTTTGCTTAAACAGATAACGCAATTGATGCCCATTAATCTTTAGTTTGGAGGGCACACGAAGCGAAAGGTCAATCATTGTGTCGTCTAACATCGGATAACTGACTTCGATGCCTGCTAAAGCGCACATACTGTTGACTTTGATTAAGTCGTTATCTGCAAGTGTGTATTTCCAGTCAAGGTATAGCATTCGGTTCAGGCTATCTGTATCGACAGAGTGGTAGAGTTTTTTCTGTCGATTAAAATCTTCTGTTAAAGTCTGTTGATTTAAAAACTCTGGGCTCAATATGGCTGATAGATCAATTTTATGAAGCAAATTGTAGCTATGAAGTCGGTCGGGCAATGGAACTCTTGCTTGATCGATATAACTCTTTGCCTTGGCGATGAGCTTGAGTCGTGGAAGAGGCAAGTTCATTAGGGCTTCAAGAGCATCTCTGGAAAGTTTCGGCATGCAAGCATAATATTGAAACAATAGCTGCTTACGATAGCGTTCATTGCCCCCGAAGAGTTCATCACCGCCATCACCAGCCAGAAGATGGCCAATCCCTTGTTGCTTCGCAAGTTTGGCACAAAAATATGCCGGTACGATGCTCGAATTTCCAAACGGCTGATCAAGACTGGCAATAAGCTTCGGTAAGGTATCGACTATATCTCTGGACTCAACCGTGTATCGGCTTAATGAAGCTCCAAAATGCTCAGCAGCACATTGTGCATACTCTGTCTCATCGTACCTTGGTATAGGAAATCCAATCGAGAATGCATCCTTTCCTTCAGTAAATTGGCACATCATGCCGGTAATTGTTGAGCTATCGAGACCTCCACTCAAGAAACTGCCTGTATTCGGTCTGTAATCAGACATCACAGTGTTTTTTAAACAATTGAAAAGTTCTTCGCTGAGCTCTTGCTGTGATTCTTTGGTTGCTTTGAATTCTGGAATCCAGTTCCTATGGTTAGAATATGTACTTTTATCGATTTGCAATGTCAGGGTCTCGGCCGCATCCAATCGTTGAATACCCTGATAAATAGTGGATGGTGCAGGAATGGAGTGAAAGAAGAGGTATCGATACAGCGCCTTCATATCAAATTGTGGACGCACCCCCGTGGCAGCTATGATCCATTCAAGACTTGTCGATATAGTACATAGCCCTGGAGATTGCTTGTAATACAGGGGGATCTGACCCATACGGTCCGAGATGCATTCTATTTTCTGGCTTTCAGGTTTGAATCTTATCTCTAACGGCGTTTTATTGGATGAGTCCAGGGCAGCAAGGTAGCCCTGTGCCGCAAGGCGACCAATGAAACATTGCTTTGGTAGAAGGCTATGATCCGAAGCATGTAGGCCATCAATATTACCCGGTATATAAACCGCAATGACATCCCCTGTGGGTAGCACTCTATAGTGCGTCCACGCGCATACCGGGATCCGGGCAGCGGATCCGCTACAGATAAGAAGGTGGTCTGGTTGCATTCCTTTGCCAGCTTAATTTTTATGATGATATTCTGAGAGTTAAGTCTAGGACAATAGCCGAATTAAAGCCGGGAAATCCGCAAAATATATATAGTGATTTGAAATTAAAAAATAAATTAATATTTCTTTAGATTTGGTCGTTTGTCGGTAGAAGGTGAGTGAAGTGCACTACACTTGAGAGGCTTGTAATATCCTGTTTTAGCCTTATTGTGCTGTTTTTCAATGTTGCTAGCGTAATCGAAAAATGATTGTTTAACTAATAAAACCAAACGAGCGAGGGTGTCCAAACCATGGAAGGTAGTCGAGTATGCTATTTTCTTCTGGGTCTGTTTTTTGTCATGGAATCGAATAGTGCCTTTGCAAATAGGGTGCAGGATGATGAGATGGCTTTTTTGCCTCCTTATTGTTGGGCAAGGATGCGACCGAAAAGCGAGGCTGAAATCACCCAGTGGCGAAACATCATTGGTCCTGATTTTATGCATGTTCACCATTTTTGTACGGCTAAGGCATTTATCCGTCGTTCATTGGATCCTCGTAAAACAGTAAGCGCCAAACGTGAAGATTTGCAGGTAGCGAAAAATAACCTGGAATATGTTTTTTCACATCTCGAGAATCAGGGATATATTCTACTACCTGAGATAAATATGGTAATGGGGAAAGTCTACGACCGGCTTGAGGAACCCGTATTAGCGGTGCGTTTCTACCAGAAGGCAATTGATATGAACCCCAATTTTACCCAGGGCTATGCCGCTTTTTCAGAGTTTTATCGTCGTCAAGGGAATATGGAGAAGGCTCGGGGATTGTTAATGCAAGGTATCGATAAAAACCCGGATTCTATTATTCTCAAACGTCGCATTGAACGTTTGGCGTCGGAAAAATAGCCTTTGAATTATGCTTGTCAGGTCCGGGGTAAAACCCGTTCCTGGATATAGGTTGGCAGTAAAGAGAATAGGGTATGTGACAGGTCTTTCCAGTGCCATTGCCCCTGTTTTAGCAGGTGGCGAAATAGCTGGCTGCTGGCCGTGAATTCTCCTCTCCAGAAGTTCTCATAAGCCTTACGTCGTACACGATCCCAAGTCCAGTGATTTATTTGGTCATCAGGAATGGTCTGGAAAAGCTCCGGTCGATTTTCCAGAAAGCTGAGTTGAACTTCCAGATGCACGATGATCAAGCGTGCTTTTTGACTGGTGATCTGGGTCGAACTGTGGAAACGATAATAGGATAAGACCTTAGGGACCAGAGCGACGCTAATATCCGGCGAGGCTCTCAACCAAAGGTCAAAATCCATACAGCAAGGTAAGGTTTCATTAAAACCTCCCAAGTGTTCAAGCAGCGATCGGCGGGAGAGGGCAGAGTGAATAGGCCAGACATTTTCTCTCATCAAAGCCTCCATTAAGCCACCTTGGCTGTAATCGGGTGGCACATACCTTGGGCAGAGCTTTTCGGGTAACCCTGTACGTTGCCAACCACAATAAGCAATATCACAGCCGGTTTCGGTCGCGGTTTTGAGCATATCTTGCAAAAACTCGGCTTCCCACCAGTCATCGGAATCCAGAAAAGCGACATAGTCACCTTTGGCCTCCTGCAGAGCCAGATTTCTAGCCTTGGCTGCGCCCTTGTGCTGCTGGCTAAGTAATTTAATACGGGAATCTTTCAGATAGGACTCTATGATTGAGAGGCTGTTGTCGGAGGATCCGTCATCGACCAGAAGCAACTCCCAGTTTGGATAGGTCTGGCTTAATACAGACTCAATACTATGTGCTATGTATTCCGCTGAATTATAGCTGGGCATAATAATTGAAATGCATTGCTTATCTGTTTCGACCGTCACGCTCTGATCCTTCAGTATGGGTGATCAATGGCTCTATTTAAGATCAATTTTTAGCAGATTGGAAATTGCACTCAGGTTTTGATCGTCATCCCAGCTCTTGATTGCCACATAATAGGTTCCTGCGGGTAATTCTGAAAGGTTGAGATTTTGTTCCAAACCAAACCAGGCGTGTGGGCGAATCGCTTCAATATGATAGTTTTCTGTTGTTCCTGCGGCGCTCGGAATAGGCTCGCCTATAAGGTGTTCGGCCATCCAGAAAGCATCTTTTAGTTGCCATTCAGGTGAATGCAATGGATGTTGATCCGACTCTACATCGACCGAGCCTTCTTTAAGCCTCAGGCGTAATTTTTTTCTGCCCTTGGATTGCTCCCTTACCACCTGTTCAACCTGTTGAAGGATGCTATCTCGCTCAGGTGTTCGGGCCGAGTGGTTGGTTTGGGCGTACTCAACAATCGGCCGGTTGCTGATTTTGGCAAAATAACGCTTAGCTTTACCTTCAACGCCATCATCTTCAGGGCTGGTCCACTGTAATTGGATGCCATCCTTTCTCGAAGCACTGATAAGGGTTAAATCTGAAATGGCTTTGGGTGCCCGGTTGGATTTTTTCGCTATTCCTGGAGACTGCTGCCAGCGGTATACCTGGGTAAACCAGGGGCGAACCCAATGTGAAGAGGCTCCATCAAGCAGCTTTTTATAGCGCTGATAGAGTCTGTTATCTCCGGAATAGTAAAAAAGCAGAGGAAGCGCTTGCAGGTAGCGGTCATGCCACAGGGGTTTGAAGGGCGGTTTACCCTTGCCATAACGTCTATGAGGCATAGATGTGGTTTCATTAAAGAGGCCCAAATCTGGGAAAAACAGGGCATTGTTGGCAAAGTAATCTGTTTGAGCCCATAGAGCATCGAGAATTCGTTCATCCATATAGGTTTTGTAGGCTTCATGGAATGCCAGTGGAGCCTGGGCTTCCATCCAGGTTTTGGCTTTTGAGCTATACAGCTTGGCACTTAATGGTGAGAAGAGTTCAGGATGCTGGCTGGTTTGAGCGCCTTTGGGTGATTTCAAATTCGCGATAGGCTTGTCTTTCCAGTTACTAAGCTGGCCGTTTCTAAGCCTGATTAATTTCAGTGCACGGCGGATCTGCCATTTGGCGAAGTAGTCCATAACCGGGTTACCCGTGGCATGGTATCCGGCAAGATTGGTATAAAGCATCCAATTATAGATGCGCGAGTAATGGGCCCTGCGCAGTGCGTTGCGGTCTCGTTCAAAGACCTTTGTGTCGACTAGAGGGGCAGGCTGGCCACGGAAGATTTTCAAATTCTGGAAATTCAAGTCCCAGTTTACAAATCCGTTGATGGTGTCCAGTGCCCAGGGAGAGCCGGTGAGGTAGTACCACTCAAATATTCGAAATAGCGCGTAATGCTCAATATCGGGTAACCATTTGTAAAAATTCAAATAGCTTCTGCCTTCAGCTCGATCGTCCATGTCATCGCTACTGGCCCAAAGGAAGATCTCCTTGGCGCCAAATCCAGTGGTTTGGTTCCATTGGGCTAATTGTTTTTTAATGGTTTCCAGGGGCTGTTTATCTGACCAGATCAGGTTGGGTAGACGATAATGCAACCCCGGGTTGTGATTGATACTCCAGAGACTCCTGGCCTCTTCCCGTTCAATGCTCGATCCCGTACGTTCCTGAAGCGGTGCCAGCCAGCTGGATACGAGACTTTGGTGGTGACCGCCAGAATTGTAGCTGCGTTCCTCTCCGTAAGAGCGATAACCCGCACGGTTGGGTACCCAATAGGGAGCCTTGTTTTTGGGTATCGGATATCCCGTGGAATCGATTTCCTGATACCAGACCTCGGTGTCTCGATACCAGTTAACCGGGGCCATCGCCCTTAAGGGATACTGGAAGGCCTGGGCCATGGATTCCAACTCTGCCACCGATGCTTTTTCTGCTTGCGGGACCAGCAACAGGTCGTGATAGGTACGCTCACCGATATCCAACTGATACCAGGGCTTTGATCTGTTTTCTTGTGTATTCGCAGGGATGGCCTGGGCATTAAAATCCACCGCAAGCTTGCCAGCATTAATTGACAGACGCTGTGGTGCCTTTTGCCAGAAATGGGACAGGGTTACCAGAAGAGAGCTTTTGGAGCCGTTTATAGCGAGATATCGTGCTGTGCTGTTGGCGCTTTTTGCATCGTCAGGCAGTAATAAGGGACCAGGCTGGGATGTATAACGTCCGTGCTTTTTTTTTGTCGATGGGCCGCCTTGCGCAATCCAGTAGTCATTATCAAAGGCTATGCTTTGTGTTGTCAGAGCACCGCCAGCAAAGTCTGATGTACCTATGAGTAACTGTTGTGGATCGGCAATGTCCAAGGTCGCCTGCCAACGGTTAATACGATAGGGCAATATCCAGAAGGGTTGCTTTGGAGAACTGTTACCAACACTGTGTTCGATTCGTATCAGATGACTGTTACGGTAGAGGTGTATACGAGTATCTGATTGATAAAAGGGGTGCTTTAAAGGTTTCCCGCTCAGGGGAGAAAATGCACCACGTACCAGAATGACTGCACGCTGACTACCGTTCATCTCCAGGCTGATATCTTTTGCATTGTAATGGCTTTTAAACCAGCGTTGAGGGTAATCGATTGAGACCCGTTCTTTGGATTTGCTCCAGCCATGGGTGTTCCAGGACTTACCCTGTTGATGTTCGGCAAATTCCGCGGGGTAAGACTCCATCAGTAAACCATCGTCGGAATGCCCACTAAGGATGGTTTGCCCCATCACCGAGATGCTGTGGAACAACTGGCTGCCTTTCAGGTCGAGAATCAGTTGCAACTTGCCGTTATCAAGTTCCCATCGATCCTGAAATTTTTTGATGTTGAGAAATGGCGCCTGAGGCTTTGGGGGTTTGTTTGTTAACCAAAAAGTTTTTTTTGCACCTTTTTTTAGAGACACCTGGTAATCGAGTAGTACCCAGCGGAGGGAATTATCTCGAGCCCAATAGCGGCTGAGAACAGTAATTTGGCTGGCAACCGGGTTGCCATTCTCGTCTTCCAGACTTAGTTGATTGACATCAGATACGATCCCAAAGGGTAGGGGAACCCCACTCGTAACCGGTGTGCTGTTATGGTCGGCCTGCCCCCTGTCTTGAACAACAATAGGAACACGAAAGCGCGTACCATCCCAACTGTATTCCTTAGCCGATTGTTGCAGTTGAGCTGAGCTGGAGTTTGCCCATAAGAAGACTAGCAGGCTTATAAGACAACGAATCATCGAGCATCCCCGGCTTGCCAGAAGCATTGATGGAGTTTAATGCCGCCATTGGCTAAAGCCCGTTCAAAAGTGACAAGACGGTAAGCGTCGTTTGCCGCAACCGATGGGTTTCGGATTGGAGTTGTCGAGGTATAAGGCAAGTGTTCTCTTTTGGTCGATTCCATGCCATAGGTTTCAGCCAATAAGAGCTGATAAAGGTCGCCTTCGTGCTTTCTGTGGGTTTTGGCTACGGAAGCAGTAATCAGGAGTTTGTGTTTTGTATCGATAGCCTGGGAGATGGGGCCGTAAAGTGAATACCCTTCATTAAAAAGAGGATACAGGGTGGCTTTGTCCCAACCAGAATGTTTACGCTTTAACTCTACATTGGCCGGATAAATGGTGGAGAGCTTCGGGTTGAAGCGAAAAGCGGGGGCCATTTTTTGTCCTCTACCGACGATGCTGGCCCCACTGGCAATGCAAACCTCATCGATGTAACAGCCCAAGGTGCCATTGGTGCGGCCGATCAGGGGGCTGGGGGCCTTCAAAATTGTATCGGTTGACCAGCCTTTTTTGCTGGCGGTCAGTGGTGAGTAGTGCCAGCTGATGCTGCCTTTCTTGCCCGGAGACCAGATGGTTTTGTCTTCCCAAGCGATCCAGAGCTGCTCATCAATAGATTGCAATACGGCGTTTTGCCCTTTTATATATCGAACACTATCAGATTTACCTGCATGCGTCTGATAACCCCAGCCTGGAGTATAAGATTCGACTTTTGAATCGCTTCTTGTCAGGTAGCCTTGGTGTAACACCGTGCCTTGCTGATCCATAGTAACCACATAGGGACGATAGAATTCATCGAGATAGCTCATCCAGGAAATTGCGAAGCCGCTATTGTGTCGGGTCACAAATGCTGAGGTTTGATTGTCGGGCGCGTTGCTCAGCGTGATGTTTTTGATGACCTCTATCTTGTCGTTGACAGCCAATATTGCGCCCTGAATATCCCACCCGTTAACCTCGTTGTATTCCTGCCATATCAACAGGTATCGTCCATTAAAAGCCAACTTGGGATTGGCTTGAACGGCATTTGTTAAACCAGAAGTTAACGCTGATGGATAGGCAATCCACTGACCGTTTGATAGCCGAGCCGCTAACTGTATTTTTGAATGGGTCGCTCCGTCATAGGGCTGGCCGAGCTGCCAGGCGAGCATAAAGTCTCTCTTTCCAGCCGCAACGGAGGAGTTAATCTGCAGCGGCGGAGAAAGCTCGTCGTCAAGAAGCGCAGGAAGATCAGAGCATTGTAACCCCAATAACTGGCCTGCAAGAAAGATAGTAATAATGCTCATGGAGCTGCCTTGATGAGAGCAAAACTGTGGGTGGAAATTAGCCCGGTGCCATCGACAAACTGAGTCATACCGATCCAGGGAACAATGCCACCGTAGAGGTTACCGCGCCAATCGCGACCATAGAGAGGGGATACCATCATAACAGTCAGTTTGCCTTCGGGTTTTAGTGTTCCTTTTGTATCCGGTAAAAAAACTGCTGGGCCTCGGATTTTATTGGGGTGTCGGCTAGCTGTTCCCCAGAATCCGTTTTGCATCAGCGTTTGAGTGTGTTCGCCGTCGACTGTTGGAATTCGCCGGATATCATATTCATCGCCGCCGCAGACATAGACCGCCGAACCATCTGGCGCAACAGCGAGTGAGTTAGGTGTATCAAAGTAAGCTTCTAGTGGTGGCCCATCTCCGAGATGGTGGGGTTTGGGGTGTTTGGCAACAACTCCAGCAAAATGACGGATTGTATCCTTGGCATCTATCTGGATAACAACATCGGGAGTACGGGAGACGAAGTAGCTATTACCCTGTCTGTCTGAATCTCCCATCATAAGATTTAACTGCACCTTGTCTGAGCCAGGCATTGCAGTGCTTGCGGGCCAGTGCCCCAGCCATCGCGCTGTTCCTGTATTGGTTTCTACCGACCATGCACCCAATCGACTCGCTATGATGATTTTGTGTTGCGCCTGTAGAGCTATGCTGAAAGTGTTACCGATATTGATCTGGCTGGCCTCGATGGTTTGGCCGATTGACAGGGATTGCACCTTACCGCCACCGGCTATGGTATCGACCATCCAACCCGATTCCTCCCGGCGCAAACGCCTGACTCGTCGATTTCCGGTATCGCCGATGAATACCAATGCAGGGTTGGCGCAAGCAAGGTTATGACTCTTGTAATAGGCACCGATACCCATTCTGAAGCGAGCATAAGGGGCCTTTCCATCGAGGTATCCCGGAAACTCATCGCCTGCGATCGGCCAGCGTTGGCCGTTTGGTGAGATACGATCTATACGTTGGCCACTGGTAAGGAATAAAGAACCATCCTCAACTCCGCATAGATGCTGCAAAGCAGCGCCTGATTGCTCAGCAGAACCGTAATCAGGGCCTCCACTAAGGCTTTGGGTAAAGGGGGTAACCTGCCATTGTTGTTCGGCTGCATGAGTCAGTGGCGTGAGCACAAAAAATTGCAGAAAGATAAGATGAATTACTATCCTCATTGGCTCGCCCCTGATGTTGATGGTTGCAGAACAGCCAGTTGGGCGAGATCAAGCTTGAGTTGCCATACCTTTATTTGGGTAGTGCCACTTAACAGAAAAAAAGCATTCTTTTTCGGGCTGTAGACCATGCAGTAGTTCATTCCCAATGGGGGAAGTTGCGCCTTTGGTAAGCCAAGATACTGATTGTTTTTAATATCGTAGATAAAGGTTAATGCCTGTTTGGGTTTGATCGGCTTACGGTAACCGGATGGCTGGGTCTTAAAAGCGGTATCATCGGGAACCAGTAGAAAAACTTTATCCTGGGTGCTGAAGGCGACAGGGAAATGTTGATCTTCTGGTACCTTGTCTCCCTCTGGTTGGCGTATTTCCCAATAACCATTCGGTCCATCTCCATCAGGATAAAAGAGATGCACTCGATTGCTGTTTTTGTGGTCCCCGAAAACGGCGATAAGGTCATGATGGCTATCGTATTCCATCATGTAGTGTATTTGATGCCCGTTACCCGGACCGGCTTTTTGCCACTTTTCCTCAGCGGAGGGGAGCTGCGACATACGCCACTTGTAGAGTAAAACGCGCTGCCGTTTCGAATCATAGGCTGAGGCCCCGGCAAAGCCCTTGGGCTGAGGATCATTATTAAGAATTGACCAGCTTCGATGATCAACGTGGTATAGCCAGGTGCTCCATATCCCTTTTCGTGGCATTTTTTTTCGCAGTGGATTGTGTTCGGGAAACGCGGTAATCACGAGAGCGCGTCGAGCAGGATCAAACACTATGTTGTCAAAGGTATGCATGGCCCAGGGCATGGGTGTGTCTTCATCGCCAGCGACTAATTGACCCGCTTCAGAGATGCGGTAGGTAGAGATCACCGACGGAGGGTAATGCTCGAGCCATTGCTTCTGATCAAGACCGAATTGATAGACGGCATTGTTGGTGTCACTGCCATGGGTATCAGAGCCAAAGAGGTAGATCGAATCCTCTGAGGGATCGAATGCAATGCCTCCATGATTTTGTCGGCGCCAGTCTTTGGGGGAATACTCGTGATAGAGAATCCACTGATTTACCGGATCGGAAGCGGTGGCATAGCTAGAGACAAAGGGCAAGAGCAGCATGCAAAGATAGCCTGCCAAGTTGCATAGAGTATTGTGAGTCATCTTCGTGCAAGGACGCATTTAACCACCGACAAGGGCATCTAGGGTAAATTTAGAAAGTTAGTCAGGTAATGCAGTTCCAAAATGGAATTCAGACTAAACTGATTGCTATCACAGTATAGGCAAGGAGTCTGTTTTGCAGAGTAATAAGTCCAGTATTAATGGCTTGAAGCCTATCTTTAATAAATCCAGCAATGCCAGTATATCGGGTCTGATTCTCCTGCTGGTGTTTTGGTCTTCTTTTGCTACAGCAGGTAGTGAGCAGTTTGAATCTGTTGTTGAGAGAATAAGTCCTCTAGTGGTCGGTGTGGGTAGTTATTTGAGAACCCGCACACCAGCGCCTTTATTGGCGGGTACGGGTTTTGTTGTCGGGGATGGCTATCACGTTATTACTAATGACCATGTGGTGACCAAGTCGCTGACCGATGAGGTCGGGGAGGAGCTGGTTGTGTTTGTCGGCAAGGGTCGTAGCGCCGAGCGTAGAAAGGCCCGACTACTGCGTCGGGACGCGGAGCATGATCTGGCTCTGCTGCGAATATCAGGAACCTCCTTACCGGCTTTTCCTCTGGCAGAAAACTCCCGAACGGTACGAGAAGGGCGGCAAGTTGCTTTCACCGGATTTCCCATTGGGGTCGTGCTAGGCCTGTATCCGGTTACGCATCGAGGCTACGTTTCTAGTATTAGTCCCGTGGCAATTCCTGCCGTGAGCAGTGGTCAGTTGAATGTCGAAATGGTCAAACGACTGCGTGATCCCTTTTTGGTCTATCAATTGGATGCTACCGCCTACCCAGGGAATAGCGGAAGTCCTCTGTACGATCCCGAGAACGGGGAGTTGTTAGGGGTCATTAACAAGGTGTTTGTTAAGGAATCAAAAGAGAGTTTGCTGGAAAGGCCGAGCGGTATCACCTATGCCATTCCTGCACGTTATGTCAGGGAGCTGCTTAAAGATAAGTAGCTTTCATGGTTTTTAGATGAGGTTAGTAGTGGCGCCTGTCGTAACGCTCCCGTCGGTCAAAGGTAACCGGTGTACCATCAGCATCGATAAAGGGGTAGTAGACTTCTCCCTGATGACGTCGGCGGATGAATGTTGAGCGTGCACGTGCTTCCAGAGGGGATTCCAGTGTTTGGTTGATGCTCATGCCTGGAGTGCGGTGGTGATGGCGTAAACGGCTGGAAAAAAGCAGGATGGTAGCGAGTATTGCTCCCAATAAGAGTACAGCACTGGCGAGGTACAGCTCTTCTGACATGGCTGATATCCTAGGTTAGTGTTGAATACAATCTACAGATTAACCGTACTGCTGATCTCCCTGGGTGTTACAACACAGGTTGTCTAACGTCGATTCTGTCATTGGAGATAAAGCAAATTGCATACCTAAAGCTGTTATCTCTATAGTTTCAGCTGGTTAGGCAATCGATAGCTGTCCGATCTATGACGATTGTTAAAAACTTTGACACTGGCCGGTAGAGGAAGTTCTATAAGATGAATGGATGGATTGGGGTGGATTTGGATGGAACCCTTGCTCAATATGATCGGTGGCGGGGGGCTGATCACATAGGTGATCCTATTGAGCCGATGCTAATTAGAGTGAAGGGTTGGATACGGCAAGGTATTGAGGTTCGAATATTTACCGCCCGTGCATCGGTACCGGAATATATACCTCCGGTAAAACAGTGGCTGCTCGAGAATGATCTTGGTGATCTTGAGGTCACGAATCAAAAAGATTTTTCGATGGCCGAGTTGTGGGATGACCGCTGTATACAGGTTGCTAGAAACCAGGGGGAGCCCGTTATTAAACAGGGTCTCTTTAAAAGGAAATCCTAGGGCACCTCTGATTAATTCAGATGAACTCTGGCTTTCAGGTGAATCCAGAATCGCGGCACGTCTTTGCAGTAAGGTCTAGACCTTTCAAAAAGGCGTAACAAAGAGGCTGGATTCGCCTGAAAGCCGCGTAGGGCGCTCCTAAAATGGTTTCTCTCGGTGTTGAAACCCTTGTTCAGGTCTCGACATGAACGGCGAGCTTCGCCTTGATAAAAACCATTTTAGGATCCGCAGAGATCTATTCGAATTAATCAGAGGTGCCCTAGTCAACATCTTTTGATGCCGAGGGATGCAAGCCGATTTTCTTTCGGACTTGATCGATTACCCGTTGTTTTTCTTCGCGAATTTCAGGCACCGGTGCGAGCATAAAAATTGCGCCATACACCAGGGCTCCCCAGACAGAAGTCAGTAGCAGGTAGGTCCAGGATCTATGGTCCGTAATAACCATATCGCTGAGCGTCAGGGCGGCTAGCATCAGCAGGTTCATAACAATGGCCGGTACCATAGCTCGGAACATGATGCCAATGGAACACCCCAGAGACCGGCATGCTAATAAGCCCATACGAAACGAGAGATAGGCCATACTGGGCAACATTGCAAAGGCAACCCCTAGAATTCCCCATTGAACGCCAATAAGTACGGCAATCAGTTTGATGCAGGTGGCCTCAATTTGAATGGGCACTTCCTTGCCTAGCTGGTTTTGGGCGGCGACGACAGCGCCAGAATACATCGAGGGGGTATGGAGTAGGGCCGCAATGCAGAAAATCTGCAGTGGGGGTACACAGAACAACCATTTTTCACCATAAACCAGAAGCACAAAAGGCTCGGCAACCCATGCCAGACCGAGATAGCAGGGCCAGCTTACACATTGCATTAACACCAATGCCTTTTGAAACAGGTACAAAGATTGGTTCTTATTATCCTGTAATGACGAAAGCGCTCTGAACAGGGTCTGATACGCGGATGAGACCACAATTTTTGTTGGCAGTTCGGATAAACTGCTGCCTTTATTCAGTAACCCCACCTGTTGAGCCCCCAGCTGGTAGCTGGTGATAAGGTTCTCGAGTTGCTTTCTTGTGTACATAACAATGTCGATGGTGGCGAACTTTACGCCAAACCAACCCAATTGTGTGGCACTGTCTCGGTCGTAGGTATACCCAGGACGCCATCCGCTCGCAATCATTAACGCCAGGGCTTGAAAACTGGCTCCGATTAATCCGCCAAATATCAAACTCCAGGTCTGCCAACCGATATAAGCAAGATAGATGCTTGCGCTAGAGCTGACGATTAAGGTCAACATACGAACGATGGCAACCTCTTTAAGACGCTGTGCTCGTGTTAATAAAGCGGAAGGGATGTTTGACAGGGGGCGAATAAGAAAGGTGAGTGCGGACACTCGCAACATATCGCGATAAATGCTGTCGTCAAACCATTGGGCAAAAAAAGGAGCAATACCATAAAAGATTAGAAATATGATCAGGCAAATACCGCTTTGAACGCTGAAGACAACATTGGCATCGTTTTCTTTCAGGTCTCTGGCCTGAATAAGTGCGACACCCATGCCGCCTGCGGCGATAAGTCCGGCGGCACCGGTAAAAATCTGAATTGTAACGAGCATGCCGAAATCGGCGGGGGCAAGAAGCCTGGCCAAAATAATGCCGGCCAGGAAGGCCAAAATATTTTGGCCAACATTACCCCCAAGCATCCACAAGGTATTAATTCGAATACGTTGGCTTAAGGTCATAGCCAGCAGAATTCAGTCAGAACATGCCGGTGAAGGGATAACCACATTAGCGCGCACCCTTGCCAAAAAGAATAACCTCAGCGGTCTGTATCAGGATTAATATATCGAGAAACAGACTGTGGTTTTTTAGGTAGTAGAGATCGTATTTGAACTTTTGACGAGCGTCGTTGATGGTTGCACCGTAGGGGTAGCAGAGCTGGGCCCAGCCCGCTAGCCCGGGCTTGATACGGTGACGCTCATCGTAATAGGGTATTTGTTCTTTCAGTTGCTCGATAAATTCAGGACGCTCTGGTCGGGGTCCAACAAAGCTCATATCCCCGCGTAACACATTGATCAGCTGAGGCAGTTCATCAAAGCGGTAGGTCCGCAGTATTTTTCCGATTCGTGTGGTGCGTGGATCATTTTTACTGGCCCAGACCGCGCCATCTTTTTCTGCATCGATGACCATGCTGCGAAACTTAATGAGCTCAAAAGGCTCGCCACCCAACCCGGTTCGAATCTGGCGAAACAGTGCGGGGGCTGAAAAACCATCATCCAGTTTGATCGCAAGGTATGTGGCCAGAATAAGAGGGGAAGTGATAATCAATAATGTTAAGGCGATAAGGATATCGAATAGCCGACGGGTTTCCAGTTTGTACAGGCCATTGTGGAAACCGTCGGCAAAGATGATCCAGCCCGGGCTAAGTAAATCAATTTCTATCTTGCCAGTTTCACGCTCGAAAAAACTGACTTCGTCAATGACATCGATGCCTAACATTTTGCACTCGACTAAGTCCTTGACCGGCAGGCCCTGGCGGCGATCATCTACTGCTACCACAACTTCATCGATCTGGTGGGCCACGCATAAATTGCTAAGGGACATGTCAGTAATGATAGCGCGATCTGTACAAATCATGGGTTCCTGATCATTGGCAGGAAGGTAACCGACAATTTTAAAACCTCGACGATCAGATTGACGCCTGAACCGCTTGGCAATACGGCTGGCACGTTCGCCGGCGCCAAGCACCATAACCCTGACCCGTAGCACCTTTTCATCAACGAGTTTGCCAAATACCAGCCTGGTAGCACTGAGAAACAATAGATTGATAACAGCGGAAATAAAGAAAACGCCTCGACCAATAATGAGTTCAGGAACCAGAAAGTAGAACAGCGCTAATGTGAGATTGGCTATGGTAAAACTAATGAGGGTTCTTAACACGAGGCCACTGGAGCCTTCCCGTAGGCGCGATTGGTACATGCCCAGGGCGTACATACAGACAACGAAGGTGGCGCTGACCAGACCGGCACGGTAGGTTAAAGGGAGTAACTCTTCGTTGCTAAGCTCTGGTGCCAGTGAACCATAGCGTAACCAGATGGCACAAAATATTCCTGTGAAGAACAAGGCGAATTCTAATAGACCCAAAATAAGGTAGGGGGTTCTTACATGGTGTTTGAATATTCGAATACTGCTCACGCTAAGTCCTTTTGCGCCAACACAGTCCGTTTGCGTTGGGAGGTTTTAGTATATATAAACGGTGAGAATTGACGGTCTTACATATATATTTTTTCGAAATAATAAATAAATTTTTAATTTTCTATTCTTTAGCTATAAAAGCGGTTGTTTCGCCATTAATATTGGCGGCTGTTGTGGCATTGCTAAGATGTATTACCCTTACTTCAGTATATGAGTACTTTAAATATTTTGCGTAGCCAATTAAGGGATTAAATCAGGATGATACTGGATGTAGAGGGCGTAGAAGATGCCAGGATTCCAGCACTGGGTTGGGTCCTGTGCGCAAATTATCGGTCTGGCCAGGTGCGTGTTCTCTATGGAGAGCACGTTGAATGGCTGCAGGACGTTATGGTTGAGGGGGTTTGGTCCGAACCCTTTGAGTCAGCCCGCCCTCAAGCAAGTAAAAATCTGTTTGGAAGCTGCGTCGCCTTTTCCAGGGATAGCCTGTTGCTCTGTCCCAGTACGGCAACCTCTGAACCAATTTTCTTCCAATTTATTAATCGGGTCTTGTACGCTGCAAATTCGCTGGTGTTATTGCTGGCTGCCCTTAACGATTCCTTGAAGGTGGGTTGCCAAACTTACAAAACACTCAATGAAGCCCGCACCCGTGGTTTGGAAAATACCGTATTGAAGACCCCAACCACCAATGGATCTATTAATCGCCTGATCCATCACAACCTGAAAGTGGAGAGCGCCGGCTGGGTGATACAGGAAAAAACAGTCCCTGAGCCTTTTAGGCGCTTTTCGAGCTACAAACAGTACCTGCAGTCCAGTTTGTGGGGTTGCCTTGACAATGCCAAAGCTACATCCAGAAAATTCCCGTTTCAGCTGGTGACAACCCAGTCTCGAGGTTACGACTCTACTGCTGTGAATGCCCTTTTGGGGCCGCATAAACCGGATAGAGCTTTTACCTGCAAGGATTCAAAGCCGGTTGGTGAGGTTTTTCGTAAAGGTCAACAAAGCCGCGGACCCAGTGATGATGGCTCCGAAATATCGGCTCAATTAGGGTTCGAATGCGACAAGCTTGAACGAGATGCCTTCTTACAGAATCTGGATCTGGAAATCCTGTTTAATGCCGCCGTACACAACAATGAAGACAGGAATCTTCAACCGATTTTTAACTTGCTCGGTGCTCCATCATTACTGTTGACCGGAACAATGGGCGAGCTTTGGTATAACCAGCGCTCTATGGAGCATGCCAACTTTGAAAAAGATGCCGATAATCTATTGAAACGTGCCGATCTATCCGGTTTTGGCATGAGTGAAGCCAGATTGTGGAAAAGTATCATTCACATCCCCGTACCCTATATAGGGGCCAGACAGCGCGAATCGATCCATCAAATCACCGAGTCTGAAGAGATGGATCCCTGGCGACTTAATAATGACTATGATCGTCCAATTTCGCGGCGTATTGCAGAAGAAGCCGGTGTGAAACGGGAGAGTTTTGGTCAGAAGAAAATGGGTTCGGTGGTATTGATGCCCATGCCCGAACTTCCTCTTGCTAGCAATACCCGCCGTGACTATCTGGAAGACCTCGTACGGAATAAGCTTTTAAGCCCCTGGCAGAAACCTGTCTTGGGCGCTGTGCAGCGTTACAATAACTGGATTCGCTGGACCAATCCCAACCGCTATTTCAGTAACCATCGTCGCTATCCGGCATTTTATTATCTATCACGCCTGATAGAAAAACTCACCGGGAAACGCTTTCGCTTTAGGCCATTGTTAGGGCATCTGGAGGCTGAACTCTATCGGTATTCCTGTAATAGGATAGTTAGTGAATATACCTGGCTAAGCAGTGCCTTTAGATCAACCTCTGTGACCCATGCGGCCAATGAAAACTCCCAGCAAAACGACCCCGGCAGCGAGCACCTGAAACAGGGTGAAGGTCTCACCCAGAATTAACACCGCCAGGACTGCAGTACACAGGGGGAGCAGATTGATAAAGCTGGTCGCCAGCGAGGCAGGCATCTGGCCGACCGCGTAGTTAAACAGACCATAAGCACCCAGGGTAACGATTACTCCCAGATAAAGAATTGCCAGAATACCTTCCAGTTCAAACGTGGTTGGAATGCCTTCGTAAAGCGCCAGGGGCAGGAAAAAGACAGATCCTATCCAGGCCTGAACGGCTGTCAGAAACAGCGCTCGATATCGGCTTGATAGATGTTTCAGTATCAATGTGTATCCCGCGGCGCAGCACATCGCCAGGAACTCAAGAAAGTTGCCCAGCAGCGGGTTGGGGGCCTGTTCATTGCTTGGACTGTGTAAGCTCAGCCAGACACTGCCGCCGACGGCGATTACGAAACCTGCCAATGACAGTCGGGTAATTTTTTCCTTAAGGAACAGAAATGCCCCCAGGGCGACCAGCAAAGGCAGGGTAGCTGAAATCATTCCGGCCTGTGCAGCACTTGTATTAAGCAGAGCATAGGCCTCAAAAATAAAGTAGAGACAGGGCTCACATGCGGCCATGGCCACCAGATAACGCCAGTCACCCTTCTGGTATCTGGGGCGGCCTAGCATGGGCAGTAGAAGAATAAAGCAGAAGGTTGCCGTGATCATCCTCGCGAAAATCACAGCCATGGGAGAATAGCTGTCAAAGGCTATTTTCAATGCTATGAATGAGCTGCTCCAGAGCAGAACGGCGCACAGTAAGGCCAGCGTCGGCAAACGCAAGGATGTCGATGAACTCAAGGAGATATCCGCCCAGGTAGGTTTTAAAGGCGGAGTATAACGGCAGCCTTGAGGCTACGCCAGATATGATCTGGCGTAGCCTATCGCGAGCCGCCGTAGTGCGATTAAACGAACAGGTCGGGCATTAATTCGCCGCCGTCTGGGTTGTAACGATAGCAATCGAAGTCGGTGACACCGCGTTCACGTAGCAGTGTTTCGTCGATCAGGGTTCGGCCAGTCAGTTCAAGATTTTCACTGCGCAATATTTCCCAGGCTGCATCGGCCATGATGGCTGGAGTGCGGGCACGGTCAAAGGCTCGGCGACCTCCCAGCTCAAATTCAATCGCCGCTGTGGCAATAATAGTGCGTGGCCACAGGGTATTGACGGCGATGCCTTTGCTACGAAACTCCTCTGCCATGCCGATGCTCAACATCGACATGCCGTATTTGGTGATGGTGTAGGGGGCGTGGTTCTTGAACCATCGTGGGTCCATATCCAGAGGCGGTGACAGACTAATAATATGGGGATTCTCTGACTTTTTCAGGTAGGGAAGAACGGCCTGGGAGCAGACGAGTACGGCACGGGAATTCACCTGGCTCATCAGGTCAAAACGTTTGATTTCGGTATTTTCGACGTTGGTTAAGCGAATCGCTCCGGCGTTGTTGATCAAGGCATCAATGCCACCAAATGTCTTGGCGGCTTCGGCTGCCATTGCTGCGACCTGTTCAGGATCTCTGACATCGACCTGAATTGGTAAGGCTTTACCGCCAGCGGCTTCAACCTCCTTGGCGACTGAAAAAATGGTGCCATCAAGGTGCTTGTGTTCCGTGGCAGATTTGGCAGCAATAACGAGATTGGCACCATCTTTGGCACAGCGCAGGGCGATTTCCCGGCCAATGCCCCGGCTGCCACCAGTGATAATAATTGTTTTTCCTTTAAGCGACTGCATTCTTTTCGACTCCATTATCTATTGTTCGTCTGGCGCTAATATTGAGAGATGAATCAGGGTTTGACGAGTTTTTACCTGATCGCCGCATTGACCGCGAATGTCTTCCACAACACCATCTATTTCAGCTTTTAAAGGATGCTCCATCTTCATGGCTTCAACGACCGCGAGGGTCTGCCCACGAGTTACCTTGTCGCCTGAATTGACCATCAAGGCTACCAGGCTGCCGTCCATTGGGGCTTTTACCTCCGTTGCGGAACCCTCGGCTGCATTGTGCGTTGAAAGTTGGCTACGGTTTTCGATGGCGTAATAGGCGCCATCAATTTCCAGCTCCAGTGTTGATGATTGCAACGAGAAACGGGCTCGGTTTAATTGTCCTGCAAGCATAAATTCAACATGGCCAGGTTCGGTGATCAATAACTCGTCAAACTTGATGGTAGTTCCGTTTTCGATATCAATCGTTTTGCTATTGCTATCAGGTAGTGCCGTGCAATAAACGATGTGGTCACTGTCATTACTGCGCAGACTTAAGCGGGTTCTGGCCGAAGCAGCCGAATGCCATGAGTTGTGTGCGCCAAAGTTTTCATCGTGGGCAACCAGAAGACCGGTAGCAAGTGCTAGCGGTAAATCGGGAATGGTCTCCATCCTTAGTGAGGGGTCATCACTGAACTGATCGTTAATAAAGGCGGTCGTGGAGAGTCCCTGAGCGAAATTCTCATGCTTGAGTATGTTTCGCAGGAAGTGCTTGTTGGTGCGAACACCAAAAAGGGTGGTTTCTTCCAGAGAGCGAACCAGACGCCGGCGAGCGACTTCTCGTGTCTCTCCCCAACAAATTATCTTGGCCTGCATGGAATCATAAAAGGGTGAAATCTCGCTACCGGTTGCCAGATTATGATCGATACGTAGCCCCTCAAGGTTCGCGGGACTCCAGTCCGTTACAATACCCGTTTGCGGTAAATAGTTGTGTGCCGGATCTTCCGCATAAAGCCGAACCTCTATCGCGTGTCCGGATAATGTGACTTCATCCTGTGTCAGGGGCAGAGGTAATCCCTCAGCCACTCTGAGCTGCCAGGCGACCAGGTCTGTATTGGTCACCAATTCGGTCACCGGGTGTTCGACTTGCAAGCGGGTATTCATTTCCAGGAAATAGAAATTGCGATCGCTGTCGACCAGGAATTCAACCGTACCTGCTCCGACGTATTGGCAGGCTTGAGCCGCTTTAACGGCGGCGGCGCCCATTTTCTGGCGAAGCGTTTCGTCAACAAAAGGTGAGGGAGCCTCTTCAACGACTTTCTGATGGCGCCGCTGGATAGAGCAATCCCTCTCGCCAAGGTGAATGCAGTTACCCAGCTGATCACCGAAAACCTGGATTTCAATATGACGCGGCGCAATAACGGCTTTTTCCAGAATCAACTCATCGTTACCGAAGGCGGAAAGTGCTTCCGATGCGGCGCGTTCCAGTTCCTGTTCCAGCTCGGCCGATTCTGTAACGAGGCGCATGCCACGGCCTCCACCGCCAGCAGATGCCTTGATCATCAGAGGGAAACCAATTCGGTTGGCAGCGTCGCGCAATGTGGCAAGCGATTGGTCTTCACCTTCATAGCCGGGAACCGTTGGTACGCCGGCATCGATCATGGCAATTTTCGACTGGCGCTTGGAACCCATCAACTCAATAGCCTGGGCTGAAGGGCCGATGAAGATCAACCCTGCCTGCTCACACGCGGCCGAAAACTCGGCATTCTCGGACAGGAAACCATAGCCAGGATGGACCGCATTGGCCCCGGTGCGTTGAGCAGCCTTTAGTATTTGTTCGGCATCAAGGTAGGAAGACTGAACCGGCCCTTCCCCGATGCAGATAGCCTCATCGGCCTCTGCAACGTGAAGTGAGTGGCGATCCGCCTGGCTAAAAACTGCGACAGTTCGATATCCAAGGGATCGTGCAGAACGTAATACGCGAACCGCAATTTCTCCACGATTCGCAACCAATACTTTCTCTATAGCAGGCATCGAATAGCTCCGTTAATAGTCTGCATTCTTATTATTCGGCCCAGGCCGCTTTTCGTTTCTGAACGAAGGCGAGGGTGCCTTCACTGCCTTCTGCACTATAGATCGAATCGGCGAAACGGCCGGCTGCGAAATCAAGCAGGGCTTCATGCTCCATGGTCTCTGCAGCCAGCAAAATGGCTTTGGTGGTGGCATTAGCGCCAGGGGCACAGCGTTTGATTTGAGACAGAATCGATGACAGTAATTCATCCAAACGGTCTGGGTTGGTTTGGTAATGCACCAGTCCCAATTCGTGGGCTTCTTCGGCGCCAAAACGAGAGCCGAGTAGCATCAGGCGTCGTGCCTGGGTAAGGCCAATACGCTTAAGCACGAAGGGTGCGATTTGGGCCGGAGGAATACCCAGACCCGTTTCCGGTAGCCCGAACTGGACACCATCAACTGCGATCGCGACATCGGAGATGCAGGCCAGGCCAAAGCCGCCGCCAAGCACGGCGCCCTCCAGTACAGCTACTACAACCACAGGGAGCCGGTTAGCCCGGGTAATCATGTGACCGAATTCGCGGTTCAGTTGGTAGAAAGGGTCGTTTGAAATATCGGAGCTTTCGATATCCTGAGACTTTTGTGAGGCAGAAGCTGCTCGGGCTGCCGCCATGTCCTTGATGTCGCCACCGGAGCAAAAATTGCCTTCGCTGCCGCGAAGTAACAGGGTACGAATCTCCGACTGATCTTCGAGGATTTCAAACAATGCCATTAGCTCCTTGACCATTTGCAGGCTCATGGCGTTGCGACTTTTCGGCCGGTTGAGCCATACCTGCAAGCAGTGCTCGTTGAGCTCGAGTCGAATGCTGTCAAACTCTGGAAAAGAAATAGTGCTCATAATCAGGACTTCTTCTTGCCGGGCAGGATATTCATGTACTTGCAGATAATACCCAGCATAATTTCATCAGCGCCGCCGCCAATTGAAGCCAGCCTTGAGTCCCGATATGAGCGGGATGCGACGTTATCCCACATAAAGCCCATGCCGCCCCAGTATTGCAGGCAGGAATCAGACACTTCACGGGCCAGGCGGCCGCCCTTGAGTTTGGCCATCGACGCCAGTTTGGTAACGTCCTTACCTTCGATGTAGGTCTCACACGCCTGGTAGGTGAGGGCCCGCAAGGCTTCAATTTCGGTCTGCAATTCAGCCATACGGAAATGTATCACCTGATTATCAATCAGTGGCTGACCAAAGGTTTGGCGCTCGCGGCAGTAAGCGATGGTTTCATCAACTACTCGCTCCAAAGCTTTCAAGGTGTTGGCAGCACCCCAGAGACGCTCTTCCTGGAACTGGATCATCTGCATCATAAAACCGGCGCCTTCGCCACCAATGCGGTAGCGCTGTGGAACGCGAACGTCATCGAAGAATACCTGTGCGGTATCTGAGGAGCGCATTCCCAGCTTCTTCAATGGTTCAGATAAGGAGATGCCTGGCGTGTTGGCGGGTACGACAATCAGGGATTTATTACTATGAGGTTTACCTTCGCTGGTGTTGGCCAGCAGGCAAAAGAAGTCGGCCTGGGTTGAGGTGGTGATCCACATTTTTGCGCCGTTGATAACGTAGTCGTCGCCATCCTTACGAGCGGTGGTTTTCATGCCCGCAACATCGGAACCCGCACCGGTTTCGGATACGGCGATACTGGCCACCAGATCACCGGCTATGGCTGGCGCCAGAAATTCTTGCTGCAAGGCTTTATCCGCAAAGCGAGCCAGGGCGGGTGTTGCCATATTGGTTTGCACGCCAATGGCCAAAGGAACGCCACCGCAATGTGCGACCCCAAGCTCTTCGGCGGCGACCAGCTCATAGGAGTAGTCAAGGCCCATACCGCCGACACTTTCGGGTTTGGAGATACCCAGCAAACCCAGGTCACCCATCTTTTTAAACAGTTCATGGGCCGGGAATATTCCGGCTTCTTCCCACTCGTCAACAAACGGGTTGACTTCTTTTTCGATGAAGTTACGAGTTGTGCGACGTAGCTCTTCGTGTTCCTGGGTGTATTTCATAATAGGTTCTCTCTTAACGTCTTTATCTTGGTTTTGGTATAAGTCTGCCGCCAGGTGTTACAAACGGGCAACGCCAAAACTGTTGGGTTGTAATTGACGACGCTTTGCTTCGTCGCAGGTAGCCAATAGGAAACCGAGCAGGTTTCGTGTGTCTCTTGGGTCAATAAGGCCGTCGTCCCATAAACGGGCGGTGCCAAATAAGGCGGTTGAACTCGCATCGAGCTTTTCGGCAGTAACCTTTTCGATCATATCCAGCATTTTGGGATCGGCTTCTTTACCAAGCTTTTCATGTTTCTGTTCGGTCACAATACGCAATACCTTACCGGCCTGGGCTCCTCCCATGACGGCGGTTCTACTGTTTGGCCAGGCAAAAATAAAACGGGGGTCCAGCCCGCGACCGCACATGGCGTAGTTTCCCGCACCATAGGATCCACCCACAACGATGGTTAATTTAGGAGTACGTGCATTGGCAACGGCTTGGATCAGTTTAGAACCATGTTTAATGATGCCGTTGCGCTCGGATTCGGTG
Organism: Aestuariirhabdus haliotis; assembly: GCF_023509475.1. Taxonomy (NCBI): domain Bacteria; kingdom Pseudomonadati; phylum Pseudomonadota; class Gammaproteobacteria; order Oceanospirillales; family Aestuariirhabdaceae; genus Aestuariirhabdus; species Aestuariirhabdus haliotis. The sequence continues at coordinate 54,315 of NZ_JAKSDZ010000003.1, forward strand.
CCGACCATAAAGCCGGTGGTGTTGTGGAAAAATAAAACAGGGGTCTGGCTTTGATCACAGAGTTGAATAAATTGCGCTGCTTTTGTCGCTCCCTTGGCAGTAATAGGGGCATTGTTACCAATGATGCCGCACTGAAAGCCCTGTATTTTAAAGTGACCACAGATGGTTTGGTTATCGTACAGAGGTTTGAAGTCGACAAACTCAGAACCGTCGGCGATGCGCGCTATGATCTCCCTGACATCGTAGGGTTGCTTGGCTTCGGCGGGCACGACACCCAGCAGTTCGGAAGGGCTGTATAAGGGTTCCTGGTAGCTGGCTTCGGGCTTGTAGGCGAGTTGTTCGTTCCAGGGGATCTGCTGCAGCACTTCTCGGGCAATACGAAGCGCGTCGGCATCGTCTTCACCCAGGTACTCGGCGGTCCCCGCAACCTCGGCATGCAGCTCGGCACCACCAAGTTCCTGATCGGTAGCAATTTCGCCCGTTGCTGCTTTTAACAGCGGCGGACCGGCAAGGAACATCTTGGCTCGATTGCGCACCACGATGACGTAATCGGAAAGGCCGGGCTGATAGGCTCCTCCTGCCGTTGAGCTACCGTGTACGACGGTTATCTGAGGGATGCCGGCAGCGGACAAACGCGCCTGATTAGCGAATCCTCGCGCGCCTTCCACAAAAATATCGGCTGCGTAGTTCAGGTTGGCACCTCCGCTCTCGGCAAGGGTCACCACGGGGAGTTTATTCTCCTTGGCGATCTGTTGCAGACGCAGGGATTTTTCCAGGCCTGCGGGAGAGATTGTGCCACCTTTAATTGCGCTATTGTTGGCGATTAACAGTGAACGAATACCCGCAATAAAACCAATTCCTGCGATGATGCCGCCTCCCGCCAGGGAACCATCTTTATCGTCGTGCATCTTGTAGCCGGCGAGGGTGGATAACTCGACAAAAGGGGAGCCCGGATCGAGTAGAAGTTGAAGGCGGTCTCGAGGCAATAACTGGCCTCGTTTATCAAATTTTTCTCGTGCTGCCTCTGAAGTTTCAAGCACTTTGTTCTCGACGCTACGGAAAGCATCAATCGCTTCCTGCATTGCCTCACAGTTTTGCGCGAACTGGGGCGAGTGAATGTCGATGTTGGATTCCAGAATTGCCATGTTCGATTCCTGTCAGAGCCTAGTCTTCCTGTAACACTTTGGGTGTTACAGCGCGATGAAAACCATTGTATGAATGAGAGTTTCGGGCTTTGGGGAGTGGCCACATGCCAGTGCCTTGCGAGGCCGCACCATCCACGCGAACGGTATCCCCGCTGATAAAGTTAGCCCCCTCACTGAGCAAGAAGCAGATCACTGAGCTGACCTCTGCTTCGGTTGCCAGGCGTTTAAGAGGAACCTGATCGCGCAGCTTCGGGATCACCGCACGGAAGGCTCCTTCGTAGGTATCCATGCCGCTTGAAGCAACCCAGCCGGGTGCGACGGCATTAACACGTACGCCGGCACAACCCCATTCGTAGGCTGCCGTCTTGGTCAGGTTGTCCATACCAGCGCGCGCAGCACCTGAGTGGGCCATGCCAGGCATGCCGCCCCAGTTATCGGCCGTAATATTGACGATGGCGCCGCCATGTTTTGACATCGACTGGTTGTAAACCTCGCGAGCAAAAAGAAAGCCACCAACCAGATTGGTGCGGACCACGGTTTCAAACCCTTTCTGGTTAATGGCGGCCATTGGAGAAGGGTATTGGCCGCCGGCGTTGTTGACCAAACCGTGCACGGTGCCGCATTCACCTACGATGGATTTAACGCAGTCTTGTACCGCCGTCTCATCGCGAATATCGCAGACGCGGTATTCGGCCTTACCCCCATCTTCGATGATCTCTTGCACTACGGTTTCCAGTTTTTCCTGCTTGCGGCCGATCAGATAGACCCGGGCACCGAGCGCACTCAACTCGTGCGCCGTACAGCGCCCAATGCCACTACCACCACCAGTGACAATAATGTTCTGGTCGGCAAACAGACTACTGTTAAAAATGGATCGGTAACTCATGTTTATGACTCTTGGAATGATAGTTGTTGGGCGATTGAAGAGGGCACAGGGATTTGCATGTCCAGCAGCTGTTGGGCGAATGCCTTACCCTGAGGGTCGATACGCAAGCTGGCTATGCCGCCACCGCCCAGGCTGTTTTCCAGCAGAAAATTGAGCGCACTTAAGCCTGGCCATTCCCAGCACAGGACGCGACTGTCTGGATGGTCGAGTAGATGCTTGAAATATTGTGCTACCCGATCTTTTGAGAGGGCGTCTCGAATATAGGGTAAGTACTCATCTTTGCGAGCAATAACACCGATATTGCTGTGATTGCCTTTGTCGCCACTGCGAGCCCAAGCCAATTTGATCAATGGTACTGAGGCATCGCAGTGCTGAAGCGCTGGCTTCGTTTCCGTCTCGGTGTTCTCACTGGCGGGTGCCTGATAACTGGTTTGCGAGCGGATGATATCGACAGGGGTGCTTTTACCATCGAGTTCAAAACTGACCGAAACCTGACCTTTATCTATCAAAAAGGAGAAGAGTTTGATGACGGGCTGAACATTGGGGCGACCGCCGACCATGCCGGTTAAGCCCGGAGCCATACCCGTTGCGGCCTGGGCAATTTCTCTTGAAAAAAGAATCAGCGCCTCTTTTTTGGGGTGAGCTACTGACATTTTAAGGACAACTTCACGAGTGTCCCGGCGCTGACCATTAACGCCATAGGTCGCTTCGGTGCCTAATAGCTCAACGGATCGGGCTGTGAAATCCCCCAGGTTTTTTTGTCCGAATAAAGTAGAAACTTTTTTCAAAATAGCATCGGCAACTCGCTGGGCCTTGGCCGGGGCATCGATGCCGCCAATCAAGCAAGTTGCAGTGCAACGAAAGCCATCCATATAGGTGGCCGATACCTTGTAGCTGTCACTGGCGGGTTTGCCCTTGGCACCGCTTACTGCAACACGGTTAGTGCCCTGTTGTACCAGCGCAATATCACGGAAGTCGCAGATGACATCCGGCAGATAGTAGTTGCCTGGATCACCAATTTCATAAACAACCTGTTCAGCGACGGTGGCGCAATTGACCAGACCGCCGGTTTCTTCGGGTTTGGTAACCACAAAAGAACCATCAGAATTCACCTCGACAATAGGAAAGCCGATATTCTCGTAGTCGGGAATCGTTTTCCAATCGGTAAAATTACCGCCTGTGCATTGTGCTCCGCATTCGATGATGTGTCCGGCCAGGCTGGCTTGAGCGAGTTTGTCGTAGTCCTCGTAGCTCCAGTTGAATTCATGCACCAGCGCACCGGTGACCACAGCGCTGTCGACAACGCGTCCGGTAATCACAATATCAGCACCTGAAGCCAATGCATCGCTAATAGCGCTCGCACCCAGATAGGCGTTGAGGCTCAACAAACCGGCAGGTAAGGGCTCACCAGTAAACATCTCGCGGGTGTTTTGCTCTTGCAGAGATTTGGTCAAGGCTTGAATGTTGTCGCCCTCTATAACGGCAACACTGAGGTTCAGTCCTTGCTTTTCAATTTCACCACGTAACGCTTCTGCACAACCCTTGGGGTTGATGCCGCCCGCATTACTGATAATACGAGTATGGTCCCTTGAGATTTTGTCCAGCAGCGGACTGAGATTGCTAACGAAATCGGGGGCATATCCCATCGCCGGGTTTTTCATCCTGGCGCCAGCCATAATCGACATCGTCACTTCGGCAAGGTAGTCGAAGACCAGATAATCCAGTTTTGATTTTGTGATCAGTTGTTCCGCGGCGGTTGAGGTGTCTCCCCAAAAGGCTGATGCGCAGCCGATGCTCACTTGCTTATTATTGTTCATGCTGGTTCCGGGTTTTAAAGGCTGGATTGATCCTACCAAGCAAGCGCTTGGTTTGTAAAGTGATGAATACAGGATATGATTGGCACTAATTGCGCAAACTAGTATTGGAGAAACACCGCAGATGAGTAGTAAAGCTGTCGCGTCGTTGGATCTGGATGAACTGGATCGAAAGTTCTATGCCATGGAGATTACAGATCCGAAGAGTGCCAAGGGGAGGCTGTTGCAGACGGCTGCTCACTTGTTTCGTGTGCGAGGCTTCGATCGTACGACCGTCAGGGACCTTGCCAGTGCGGTAGGGATACAATCGGGCAGTATTTTCCACCACTTCAAGAATAAAAATGAAATTCTTGAAGCTGTAATGCGCGATACCATCGTCTATAACACGCGTTTCATGATAGAAGGCTTACGCAAAGCTGATTCGACCAGAGATCAGTTGCTGGCTCTTATCCGCTGTGAGCTGGACTCGATCAATGGTGTAACCGGCGAAGCCATGAATGTGCTGGTGTTTGAGTGGCGCAACCTCCCGGAAGAGAAACAGCAATCGATTCTTGAGCTAAGAGGTATTTACGAAGGCTTATGGCTTGCTGTCCTTGAGGATGCGGCCTCTATTGGCCTGGTGAATGGGCATCCATCGGTTCTTCGGCGGCTATTAACCGGGGCTTTGTCCTGGACGTCTACCTGGTACCGCAAGGATGGGCCTTTAACGGTAGAGCAGTTATCTGAGCAGGTGCTACAAATGATCGTGCGAGACTAATGTCGGCGGTCATCTGTCTGTCGTTAGTCGATAGCCAACCGGCTTTGTTATGGGGCATGCCAGGCACATTTGTTTTGACGCATAAAACAGGCGGGAAGAAAAACCAAGAAAATCATTGACTAACGGCCTCAGGTCAGTAGAATTCGCCTCTCTTTCGGGTGGTTAGCTCAGCTGGGAGAGCGTCTGCCTTACAAGCAGAGGGTCGGCGGTTCGATCCCGTCACCACCCACCAAGTTTGGAGCGGTAGTTCAGTTGGTTAGAATACCGGCCTGTCACGCCGGGGGTCGCGGGTTCGAGTCCCGTCCGCTCCGCCACAAATCAAGCCCTTGCCTTACGGTAAGGGCTTTTTTTGTGCTTGCTTCCAGGACATGGGGTCGCAGTGTCATAAGATTGTCATCGTCACTGGATACATTGAGAGCTCAAGCTGCTTCGCAATGGGGCGAAGGGTATTGAGGAAGCTACCATGGATGAATATTTGGAAGAGATGCTGGAGCGAAACGCCCAGGATCAAATGGACGATAATGAAGAGGATGCTGTCGAGCTTTAATCCTGTTTTCCAGGGTTAAGGTCATTAATTGCGGTATGGCTAGTTTAAAGAAGCCCAGCATTGCCGGGCTTCTCTGGTTTACCGCTGAGTCACTGTTGCCTAAGCGCTTTGAGGGGGATCAAATGCGGTCAACTCAAGTGCGGGTCCGCTGTATTTCTCAATACGCACGAGCGACGAGTTGGCTGCGCAACCGTTTGCCAATCGAGATGTTGGAATATCCCGGGTAAGTACATTGGGACCACCGTTTTTACAGATTCCGGTAGCCTTGTCAAAATCGGGCCAGGCGCCTTCGTGTACACAGACCGTACCTTTCTTTATGCCATCGGTCACCTTGGCACCGACCAAAATCTCACCGCGGCCATTATAGGCTCGCACAAGGTCACCATCACTGATTCCTCGTGCTTTGGCGTCTTCGGTATTGATGGTGATAGGTTCACGGTTCGCTACCGCATAGTTTTCACGAATCTTGGCGTAGTTAAATTGACTATGAAGCCGATCTGCGGCGTGGGAGGTGATAAAGGTTAACTCATCATCTTTGGCGTTACCGGCCCATTCATCAGGTACCAGCCAGGTAGGGTGAGGAGGGCAATCTTTAAGGCCAAAGCCTTCGATGGTTTTTGAATAGATTTCAATTTTTCCGCTTGGAGTGCCCAACGGATTGATGATGGGATCTTCACGGAATGCACCGTGACGAACAAACTGTTCATTCTTTTTGTTGGGCTTCATTTCAATCAGTTCGTTCTTGTCCCAGAACTGACCAAATTTTGGCATACGAATACGAGCTCGCTTGCCACCTTTCGCTGCTTCTTCGTAGAAATATTTCAGCCAGGCCATTTCATCTTTACCCTCTCTGAAGGCGTCTCGTCCTTTCCCTGGCATCAGAAGTTCTGACATATCGCCAAAGACATCAAAGTCACTGCGAGCTTCAAATTGTGGATCAATCACTTTCTTCATGGGGACAAGGTGCTGATTGCTATAATCGCCGGTCATGGTCATATCGTTGCGTTCAAATGACGTACTGGTCGGGAGAACAATGTCGGCGTATTTGGCTGCGGCGGTCCAGTAAATTTCGGAAACAACGGACAGTTCCAGCTTTTGCCAGGCCTTGATCAAACGGTTGGTGTCCTGGTGGTGGGTAAAATTTGCTCCGCCAGCCCACCAAGCCATTTTGAGATTGGGGAAGGTGAGCTCTTTACCGTTGTGCATGTACTTTTTGCCAGGGTTTTCGATGGCTTCGATGATGCGCGCTACCGGCAAGGCATTAACGGCCCCTTTAGCGTCCAGCCAATCACCCGACGCTTGCCCTGATTTTCCGATGTTGGCACCTATAGCAGGTAACACACCCGCATCCCGGGTGGGGTTACCTCCATTGGAGTAATGGTAGGACAAGCCAAAGCCGCCACCGGGTAAGCCGATTTGTCCTAACATGGCGGAGAGGGTGACCAGCATCCAATGCCGTTGCTCACCATGCTGCTGGCGCTGCATGGCCCAGCCTGACATCAGCATGGTGCGGTTACCACTCAGGGTATCGGCCAATGTTTCCATCTGCTCCGCGGGTACACCGCAGATGGCTTCGGCCCAGGCCGGTGTTTTTTCAACTCCGTCGCTATTACCCAGCAGGTACTCTTCAAATTTGTCATAGCCAACGGTGTATTTATCCAGGAAGCCTTTATCGTGTTTGTTACGTGACACCAGCGAATGAGCCACGCCCAGCATCATGGCGGTATCGGTGTACGGATGCGGTGCAATCCACTCGGCTTTATCGCCAAAGAACTCTATGGTCTCTGAGCGCATAGGATCTATACAGATCAGTTGTTTACCGGAATTCTTAAGCTTGTGGAAAAACTCGATGCCGGAGTTATCATTTGAAGTCCAGGCGATTCTTAGGGTATTCATCGGGTTTAAGCCCCATAGAACAACCACTTCTGAATGTTCCAATACAACCGGGTGAGTGGTTTGTTGTTCATAGACTTCGATGGAGCCCATTACATGGGGCATGATGACCTGTGCGGCGCCTGTGGAGTAATCGCCGAGGTGACTGGTATAGCCACCAGCCAGAGACATATAACGTCGTAACAACTCACGGCCTTTGTGCAATACACCTGATGAGCGCCAGCCGTAGGCCCCGGCGAATATCGACTCGTCTCCGTAAGCCTTGCGAATACGAAGGTGCTGGTTGTGAATCAGTTGCAAGGCATCATCCCAGGATACGCGAACGAATTCGTCATCACCGCGTGCTTTGGCTGGAGATTCAGGGTTAGCCAAATAGCTTTTTCGCACCATAGGGTATTTAACCCGTGCCTTGGTATGAACCTGGTCGGGGCCGGTGAGTTGCAGGCTGTTAGGTACGGTTTTAGGAAGTGCGCCTTCGGTGGATACTAGCTTGCCGTCTTTGACCACAGCGTAGAGTGGCCCCATCCGCGAGGCGGTCAAGATGCCCATGCCCCGGGGCTTCATCTCTGCCGCTGCTGGAAGCGGGATGATAGAGGAGATTGCCAGAGTGCCCAGCGTTGCCCCTGTGCCTTTTAGAAAACCACGGCGAGTAAAAGTAGTCATCGTTCGTTCCTCCAGATGGAAGTATGTAATCAGTGATTTGAATCAACTAGGTCTTTGGCGTGGTTCTGGAAATACTTGGTCAAAATCTCAAGGTCCAGAGCCGAGATGTCGGTTCGGTCGCCCATACCTTTGGCGATCGGCCCCCAGGCATTAACAGTAAAGTGATGCGATGGGATAATCGCGTGGCAGCCGGCGCAATAGACATTATCCAGCTGCTCTGCGTACTCCCAGAGAGGTTCCGAACTGGCTAATACAGGGGCGTCGATAGTGGCCGTGAGCTCGGCGCTACGCCACTCGTTGTTATACTCATCAGCCTTGAATTCGCTCACGGTTAAAGCGGCCTGTCCCTGTTCTGATAGCATGGCAATAATTGCTCGCTTACCCTCCGCGAGGTAAATGACCTGTTCTGCCCCTTTCATTTGATAGCCGGAAATTTTTACTTCACGCTGGTTATCGTTACTGCTAATCAGTTCCAGTTGCACTGCGGGATTGATACGGCCCAATTCGCCCATGTCGGCACCTTCAACGGTGTACACTCGCTTGGCATCGGCCGGAACGTTTTCGGTGTGGGATAACAAATTATTGAAGGCTTCGCTATCGAGTTCGATGACCGGTGGGAAGTGCGCAATGCCCTTGTGACAGTCAATACAGGTCAGAGAGTTTTCGATACCGTACTCGTGTATTTTTACGGTGTCTTCGGTCTGTTCATAGGTATCCATGGCCTCCGGATTGTGGCACTCCCGGCAGCTGGCTGAATTGTTGGCTCGCATTTGTTCCCACACCATCTCTGCCATCTCCAGACGATGGGCTTCGTATTTCTCTTCGGTACTGATTTTTTTAGTAATAAATTCGTGATAGATATCTTTGGTGGCACGGATTTTTGCGATCAGGTAACCGAGGGTGTCAGGGGGGAGGTGGCAGTCTACGCATTCTGCACGGAATCCCTTGGCGTTGGAGTAATGGATTGAACTTTGATACTCCTCGTTAGGGATTTGCATGGTATGACAGGATAGGCAGAATTCGGTAGTCGACGTTGCTGTTATCGCATAGGTAGTGGCCCCCAATGCTGCGAAACCAACCAAAGCGCCAATCAGAGCAATTGTTAAGATTGTTTTTTTGGAAAAACCCATAAGTTCTTAATACTCCAGAATTGAAGTGTGAACAGTAAAAGTGAGAATGACTTCTCTTAGGTAAGGCTGGTTCCTAAGGCGGGCGCATAGCGGCAAACGCGGCTTGTCTTTTAAGTGTAGACCCCATGATTGGGCTAAGCTTTAGCTACATCACACATTGCTAAGTTTAATGAGGGATCGGGAAAACATTATTTTATTTCGCTATGTTTTTCGCTTGTTTTATTCTCTATCTGATAGCGATTCTGTTTTGGTCTGTCCCTGTTGATCATCTACAAAAAAGTGCAGTGAAAGACTGTTCTCCTGTACTTGTATTATCTAAAGCGAAACAAGAAAAATATTCACAAACTGAAAGTTGTTGGAAGCAGGGTGAATGGAGTGATAGAGAGCGATCACTCAAAAATATTTCTATGCTTGCTGCGCTTTTGTGTCGGGGGTAATGGGGGGAGGGGCTATCTGTTTTTGCGGCGGTATTCGCCAGGCGTTCTATCGGTCCAGCGTTTGAAAGCGCGTTGAAAGGCTTCCGGCGATGAGAAACCCAACAGGTAAGCGATCTCTCCAAGGCTGAGTTCGGTATCCTGTACATAAGTAATGGCCAGATCGCGCTTGGTTTCACCGAGTATTTGCTGAAACGTGATGTTTTCTTCCTGCAACTTGCGGCGCAGGGTCCAGCTGGGCATGGCAAGTTTTATTGCGACGTCGCTCACGGTCGGTGTGCTACCCGGTAATGCACTGGCCAGTATTTCCCCAACCCTTGAACGCAAAGAACGTCCTTTTTGCATCTGTGACAATTGTTGCTCGCACAGTTCACTCAGATAGTTAAAGTTATTGGTGTTGCTAAACAATAATGGGGTGTCAAGGTGCTCGCCCGGGATGGTTAATTGATTGTACGGCTGACTGAATACCGGCTCGCAGTCAAAATAATGGGCGTAGCGATCACGGTAGCTGGGTGCTGCAAATTCGATCTCGACACGCAGGGCTAATTGGTTATGCCCGGAGAGCCAATGCAGTTGGTGTTTCCACATCGACAACACCGAATCGACCACGAAACGGTTGTAATCGTTGTAAGGCGCGATGGAATAGAAGCGGAGTAATCCGACCTCTTCTTCGTGATAACTCGATTGACCGCGAATATTCACGCTACCCAGGGGCTCATAACGGGTGAGCACTTCCATGGCCGTTCGCAGGTCGGGGGCAGCCATAGCGGTAAGTCCGGGTAACCCAAGATTCTGGATATTGGCACTGCGACCCATTTCCAGCCCCAGTTCCGGGTGGCCGGTCAGTTCGATAGCTCGCTGCCCCATATGCATAAGCCGGGGGATGCTGATGCGCGCGCCGGGATCGCTCAATATAGCCTCGTCGATCTGGTACTGTTCGAGCAAGGGAGCTGAGTCCTGATCGAAAGCCGCCATAGCCTGAATCAGGGCATCGATGATGTGAGGGGTGACATTGCCTAGTTTCATGAAGGCTGGGCCTGCAAAGTTGGGTCAGTATTCTGTTGATTTCGATCATTGAGCACCGGCTGCGGCCATTCTATGGTGTTCGCCAATGGGATGCGACCGCTTCTAGACGGTTTTCCCTGCCTGAAATAACGAGGAGAGTTGAATGTCTGCCAGTAAATACCCCCATATGCTCGAACCACTGGATCTTGGATTCACAACGTTGCGCAACCGAGTCCTGATGGGCTCTATGCACACCGGGCTGGAAGAGGCCCCTCAGGGTTTCGAACGCCTGGCAGCCTTCTATGCCGAGCGAGCCCGCGGCGGTGTTGGTCTTATTGTTACTGGCGGTATTGGCCCTAATGCCGAGGGCGCTGTAGCCATGGGCGCCGCCAAAATGGATACCGAGGAGGAGTCGGATAAGCATCGCGTGATTACCGAGGCCGTGCATCGTGAGGGTGGTAAGATCTGTATGCAAATTCTGCACGCGGGTCGTTATGCCTATAACCCGAAAAGTATTGCACCCTCTGCCGTTCAGGCGCCTATCAACCCCTTTAAACCTCATGAGTTGACCGACGAAGAGATCGAAAAGCAGATTCAGGATTTCGCCAATTGCGCCGCATTGTCACAGCGTGCGGGTTACGATGGTGTTGAGGTGATGGGCTCTGAAGGGTATTTCATCAACCAGTTTATCGCCAAGCAGGTAAACCAGCGGACGGATCGCTGGGGCGGAGACTACGAGAACCGCATTCGCTTACCCCTGGAAATTGTCCGTCGTGTGCGTCAAGCCGTGGGTGAGAAGTTTATTATTATCTATCGTCTGTCCATGCTCGATCTGGTTGAAGGCGGCAGCACCTGGGATGAAATTGTACTGCTGGCCAAAGAGCTCGAAAAAGCAGGTGCCACAATTATCAATACGGGTATCGGTTGGCACGAAGCCCGTATTCCAACTATCGCCACGTCGGTGCCACGTGCAGCCTTTACGGGTGTTACTGCCAAGCTGAAAGGGGAAGTCTCGATTCCGCTGTGCACCACCAACCGTATTAACATGCCTTCGGTAGCCGAAGAGGTTCTGTCCTCCGGAGAAGCCGATATGGTCTCGATGGCGCGTCCTTTCCTGGCCGATGCCGATCTGGTGGCCAAATCTGAACAGGGTCGTGAGGATGAGATCAACACCTGCATCGGTTGTAACCAGGCCTGCCTGGATCACACCTTTGCTGGTAAGTTGACCTCCTGCCTGGTTAACCCGCGGGCCTGTAATGAAACGCTGCTTAACTACCCGAAAGTCGAAGCGGGTAAAGCCAAACGTATCGCTGTTATCGGTGCTGGTCCTGCAGGTCTTGCGGCATCCACCATTGCGGCCGAGCGAGGGCATCATGTAACGCTGTTTGACGCGGCAGATCAAATTGGTGGCCAGTTCAACGTGGCCAAGAAAATTCCTGGTAAAGAGGAGTTTTACGAGACTCTGCGTTACTTCAAGCATCAGATAGAACTGCACGGCGTTGAGTTGCACCTGAATACCCGAGTCAATGCCGACATGCTGAAAGAGGGCGGTTACGATGAGGTTGTGGTTGCGACCGGTATCAAGCCTCGCACACCTGAAATAGAAGGCATTGAGCACGAGAAGGTCGTTAATTATCTGGATGCTATTTTAGGTAAGAAACCAGTAGGCAAGACTGTTGCTGTGATTGGTGCGGGTGGTATCGGTTTTGATGTCAGTGAATTGCTGGTCCACAAGGGTGAGTCAACCAGCCTCAACCGTGAAGCCTTTCTGCGTGAATGGGGTATCGATCCGGAGTTCAACCAGCGTGGCGGTATTGTGGGTGTTGAACCTGCTTTTGAACCAGCGGCACGTGATGTCTATCTGTTGCAACGCAAGAGCAGTAAGGTGGGTCAGAAGCTGGGTAAAACCACCGGTTGGATCCACCGCACTAACCTGAAGAAGCGCGGTGTACAGATGATCAATTCGGTCTCTTATGACAAGATCGATGATCAGGGGCTGCATATTCGGGTCGGCGATGAATCACAGGTACTGCCCGTTGACTCGGTTGTTGTTTGTGCAGGCCAGGATTCCTTACGTGACCTGTACGACGGTCTCGAAGGTAGTGGTCTGTCCCTGCACCTGATTGGTGGTGCCGAAGTGGCTGCTGAACTGGATGCCAAGGCGGCTATCGATCGTGGTGCCCGTCTCGCGGCCGAAATATAATCGGTTGCTGCTTCGCAGCCTCCCACTCGGGAGGCTGCCTTCCTGCCCTGTCTTTATGAGCTCCGTCGCTTTTTTAGCCGACTGATAACCCCGTCACGACCTTTTTCTTCTGGTGTTCTACACTGATGATCTGTGGAATCCAAACTGGCTGTAGCGGCTTGGCGTTCCTATATCTGAACAATGGCTGGTTTCCAGCAACTGATACGTAGTAAGTTACTGTATGGTGTGATCACGGATGTGACACCAATGGCGAGTTGCGTTTGATTATCGGGATACAAGGAGTCGCCCAATGGGTCGTGAGACCATCACAGAAGCGGTTATGTTTTTTGACCAGGGGCATGTGGTCAAAGAGATGCTCTATCCGGAGTTTGAAGCGGTTCTCGATGGTGTTGTACAGATTAATGATTTTCGAAATCTACTGGTAAAATCGGCTTTTGTTGAGATAGATAGCACCTTGTCGGTACGCTCTGCCGTGCTCTTTATGATCGATTTCGATGAGCAGGGTTACGCCGATAAGGACTGGAATATCCCCCTGCAACACCTTGCCTACTCGGCAGGTTTGGGTCCTGACCTTGGCGCAGGCCCTATCAAGCTGGCTTGTCGCAGCCAGTGCCCGGTAAGTTGGCATCAGGCACAAATGTGGGATCCCGAGATGAGCCCGGACGCGAGCCATCTGGTTAGCATCAAGCGTGCCGCTGAAACCAACAACCTCGGTATTTTGGCCGATCGTAAACCACCACCAGCTCCCGCAGCCGTTGCGGCTTCCCAGCCGGCTGAAATTTCACCACCTATTCTTGATCAGAGTGTCCCGATTCTGGACGCCCCCCTGGCGGCAGATCCCGGGATTGAATCCAGGGCTCTCGAACGCCGTTTGTCCAAGCAATACCAGAAAGAACACCGTGACAAGGTCGCCAATCTGATCAAACGCCAGCGTCTGCATATTTCCACCCTCAAAACTCGTTTCAAAGAAGAGTTGATGCAGACCAATCAGTTACTGCAGCAGGAGAAGCAGCAACAGGTTAAAAAGCTGGATGCACTGAAAAAAGAGATGGCGATGCAGTCTCGACAAAACGAAACCCTGAAACGCACCATGAAACAGCAGTTAGTGGAGTTTCGGCGTAGTCGGGAAGAGTTTGCCCAGCAACTGCAGGATATGGAAAGTGAAGAGATGGGCGATATCGCCCGGATCAAAGCCCAGTATGAAGATCAAATGGCTCAGCGTCTTCAGGCGGCAACAGCGGAGTTGCAGGATCAAATCGAGGTTCGCGATGTCGAGATGGCCTATCGCAATGAGCTCGACGGTCAAATGCAGGAAGAGCTGGAGTCATTGAGGTCTCGCGTCGAAGAGCTGACTTTGCGTCAGTCTGATGATGTCCTGGAGGATTTATCCCATAAAGGGGTCGTGTTTGTGGCCTATCACCCAGGTGTTGGCCACATTACCATTCCGTTGCATGACATCCCCAAGTACATGAATCACACCATGGGCTATGTGGCGAGCAAGTGCTTCGTATCGGAAGAACAGTATAACCAGTGGTTAAGGCACTACGAGTCACCGAATTGCGATGCCCGTACTACGGATGGAAGCCGTTGCAGTGTGCGCCTCGATCGAATCGATTCACCAGGAATGTATGTTGATGGTCATTCCAATCACTGCGACAAACATCGAGGTCTAAGTGCGGTAGAAGCTGTTAAAGCAGCAAGAAGTAGCCAATAATCGCTTTCCCGGGCGCCCCCAAACCTGCTTACATTTAGTTATAATGCCCCTTTGTCTCAGGCGTATGGTGCTATGGAACAGTTTAGAAACGTGGGTGTCATCGGCCGCCTTGGTGGTCTGGAAGTTGTCGACACTTTAAAGCGCCTGCTGGATTATCTCGATCGGCGTGATCTCAATATTATCCTGGAAGAGAGTCTGACGGCGGCTTTGCCTGACCCTGGACTGCAAAGCGGCAGCTGTAAGATGCTCGGTGAAGTCTGCGATCTGGTGATCGTGGTGGGGGGCGATGGCAGTTTATTGGGGGCCGCCAGGGCGTTGGCACGCAGTAATGTGCCAGTACTGGGCGTTAACCGTGGTCGCTTGGGGTTTCTTACCGATATTTCTCCGGATGAGATCGATACCCTGATCGGTGAAGTGCTCGATGGTCGCTATATCATGGAAAGCCGGTTTCTTCTCGAAGCCCAGGTCAAACGTAACGGCGAGCCTACGGGGCAGGGGGCTGCTTTGAATGATGTGGTGTTAAACCCCGGCAAATCGGCTCGGATGATTGAATTTGAACTCTATATCGAAGGGCAGTTCGTCTATAGCCAGCGTTCCGATGGCATGATCATTGCCAGCCCGACAGGCTCAACCGCCTATGCCCTGTCGGCAGGTGGCCCCATTATGCACCCCAAGCTGGATGCCATGGTGTTGGTGCCAATGTTCCCTCATACCCTGAGCAGCAGGCCCATTGTTGTTGACGGTAACAGTGAGATCAAGATAGTCATCGGCGCGGACAACGAAGTCTATCCCCAGGTTAACTGTGACGGTCAGGAGATCATTACCACCCAGCCCGGTGATACCGTTACCATTCACAAAAAACCCCATAAGCTAAAACTGATTCACCCGTTGAACCATAACTTCTACGAGATCTGTCGTTCCAAGTTGGGCTGGAGTAGCAGGCCGGGGAGCTGATTCATGGCTGATCTTCAGCAAGCCGCAGGATTTGATCTGATCGGCGATGTCCATGGTTGTGCATTGACGCTTCGACTTTTACTGGAGCGCATGGGTTATAACCAGGTTGATGGTCATTACCAGCACCGTCAGCGTCATGCCATTTTTGTTGGCGATGTTATCGATCGTGGGCCGCGTATTCGTGAAGCCCTGGGTATTGTCAAGGCGATGGTCGACGCTGGTGGTGCCACCATGCTAATGGGGAATCATGAATATAATGCCCTCTGTTATTGCACCCCCGTCGATGGGCAAAGTGATACCTTTCTACGTGAGCACAGTCCCAGGCATTTACGCCTGATTAAAGACACTCTTGAGGAATATGAGGCCCATCCTGAGGAGTGGCAGGGGATGCTCGACTGGTTTCTGACCCTGCCGTTGTTCCTGGAGTTGGAGAGTTGTCGTGTGGTGCATGCCTGTTGGGACTCCCAGTTAATTGATCAATACCAACAGCGCTACGGCAGCAACCAGTTAAATGACCAGCGGCTCAGAGAGTCGGTGGACAAGTCGACCTTGTCGGGGCGGTTGATGGACCGACTGACCCGAGGCTTGGATATACGCCTTCCGGATGGTTTAACTGTCACCAGCAAGGACGGCTTTGTCCGCCATTTCTTTCGTGCTCATTTCTGGAAAGATAACCCGGAAACCTACAACGATGTGGTGTTCCAGCCAGACCCCTTACCCGAACCCATCGCCCATCGGCGTATGAGCCCTCAGGAGAAGCAGCGTCTGTTCCATTACGATGGCGAGCAAAAGCCACTGTTTATCGGTCATTATTGGCGCACCGGAACTCCACAGGCGATCACCTCTAATATCGCTTGTCTGGACTACAGTGCCGTCAAATACGGCAAGCTGGTCGCGTATCGTATGGACCAGGAAACCTCACTCTGTAATAGCAAATTTGTCTGGATCGATGTCGATCCCCAGGAACCGGATCTGCCTGAGCGGGAGAGTGATGCCGATGATTAAAGCATTGAGTACGGATTCGAATCGGGATCTGGGCCCGTTTTCACGCTGGTTGTGGAAGGCGGGGCTACCACACCGCATTTCGGAGGAGCGTGGTCAGCAAGTACTGTGGGTAGCGGATGATAGAGCAGCCCAGGTCGCCCGAGAGGCGTTGATGGCCTATGAGCGCGGAGAGCTTGAGGGTGTTGCCGAGGAAGACGGCCATGAACTTGCTGTTAACCTCAACGCTTTATTCCAGATGCTGGTTCAGCATCCGGTGACGATTGTGTTAATCCTGGTGACGGCCGTTATTTCTTTGCTTACCGGGTTTGGCGGCGATGCGCGTTGGGTGCACTGGCTGAGCTTTGTTGATTTTGAACTGGTTGCCGGTTTTCCCTATTTCGTCACCATTGCCCAGAGCCTTGGTGAGGGAGAATACTGGCGCTTGTTAACGCCCATTTTTCTCCACTTTTCTGCAATTCATCTGATCTTCAATATGCTTTGGCTGTTTATCCTGGGTGGGCGTATAGAAATGCATCAGGGGGGGCGGTTCCTGCTGTTATTGATTCTGGTCACCGGGTTGTTGTCGAACGTTGGCCAGTATGTATTTTCGATGGAGCATCCACTGTTTGGCGGTTTCTCCGGTGTTGTCTACGGATTGTTGGGCTATTGCTGGATTTACAGCCGCTTCCGTCCTGATGCAGGGCTCTCGTTGCCCAGGACGGTTATCGGTTTTATGGTGGGCTGGTTGTTGATCTGTTTCACCGGAATACTGGAAGTGATAGGCTTCGGCGATATTGCCAATGCAGCCCATACCATAGGCTTGATAAGCGGCTGTGCACTGGGTGGCCTGCTGGGTTTTATGCACCGCCAACCCGAATCCACTGAGGAGTCCTGATGAGTTCCGATAGCATGACCTATGAAAAACTTCTGGGAAGCATTACCCCGGAGATTTACCAGAATCTGCGTACGGCGGTTGAATTGGGTAAATGGCCCGATGGGCGTAAATTGACACCAGAACAACGGGAGCAATGTTTGCAGGCAGTGATTGCCTGGGAGCAAAAGAATGTGCCAGAAGAGCAGCGTACGGGATATCTCGAACAGTCGTGCTCATCCAGTAAAGATGCCAGCGAGCTTGATACCATCCAACCCTTGAACCTGACTCGACACTGATGGCCGAGTTTGACTACCAGGGTCCCCTGGCCAAGATGCTGACGACCCACAGTGACCCCATTCGGTATCAGCTGGTCATGGGGGAGCAGCACATTGATCTGAATGCCCTGATGGGTCACCGGTTACACCTAAACTATCTCGGGCAAGTGCACTGCCAGGCCTGCGGTCGTAAGGGCAAGAAAAGCTTTGGCCAAGGCTACTGTTACCCCTGTTTTCGTTCCTTACCGCAATGCGATAGCTGCATGATGAAGCCCGAGACCTGTCATTTTGATGCCGGTACCTGCCGAGACGAAGAGTGGGCTCGTGAAGTCTGCATGCACGACCATATCGTGTATCTGGCCAATTCTTCGTCGCTCAAAGTGGGTATTACCCGTATCTCCCAGGTGCCAGTACGATGGATGGATCAGGGTGCCAGCCAGGCGCTACCCATTTATCGGGTGGCCTCGAGACGTCTATCGGGGTTGGTTGAGGTGATTTTCAAGCAACACGTCAGCGATCGCACCAGTTGGCAAGCCATGCTGAAAGGCGCACCAGAGCCGCAAAATTTGCGCGAGCAGGCGACCCGTCTGTTTGACTTGTGTCGAGAACCCCTGGCCGAACTGGAGCGGGAGCAGGGTATACATCGCCTGATCAGGCTCGACGATGCCAAGCCCTATGATTTCACCTATCCGGTGAGCCGCTACCCCACAAAAGTAAAAGCCTTTAACTTCGATAAGGAACCCCTGGCCAGTGGTGTCCTCGAAGGTATCAAAGGGCAATACCTGATTTTCGATACCGGGGTGCTCAATGTCAGAAAATTCTCCGGCTATCTGGTCGGTTTAAGCCTGGAACAGGAACACGTTTGATGAAAGACGCTCAACCCAGAACCATCTACCTGAAAGATTATCGTCAACCCGATTATTGGATTGATCGAACCCGACTGGATGTTGCCCTGTATGAAACGCATGCAATAGTTGAGGCTACTCTGGATGTGCGCCTTAATGACAGCCAGCATGATGCCAATAAGCACTTGCCGGCGTTGGTCCTGGACGGTGTCGATCTGGAGCTGGAAGAGCTTTGCCTGAACGGTAGCGTTGTTGAAGCCGATGGCTATGAACTAGTACCCCAGGGGCTGTCCGTGCCAGCGCCTGGTGCGGCCTTTGAGTTGAAAACACGGTGCCGTATCGAGCCCCAGAATAATACGTCGTTGGAAGGTCTCTACAAGTCCAACGGCATGTTTTGCACCCAGTGTGAAGCAGAAGGCTTTCGTAAAATCACCTATTACCTTGACCGGCCCGATGTGATGTCGGTGTTTGATTGCCGTATCAGTGCGGATAAATCACTG
This sequence comes from Aestuariirhabdus haliotis, assembly GCF_023509475.1. Taxonomy (NCBI): domain Bacteria; kingdom Pseudomonadati; phylum Pseudomonadota; class Gammaproteobacteria; order Oceanospirillales; family Aestuariirhabdaceae; genus Aestuariirhabdus; species Aestuariirhabdus haliotis. The sequence continues at coordinate 72,938 of NZ_JAKSDZ010000003.1, forward strand.
TATCCGGTCCTGTTGAGTAATGGCAATGAGCAGACTCGTGGTGATGAGCCCGAAGGGCGACATTGGGTTGAGTGGCATGACCCCTTTCCCAAGCCAGCTTATCTGTTTGCTCTGGTTGCTGGCGACCTGCAGCATGTCAGCGACCGCTTTGTCACCCAAAGTGGCCGTGAAGTGACTCTGCAGTTGTTTACCGAACCCCGTAATATTCATAAATGCGATCATGCGATCGACTCTCTGAAACGCGCCATGCGCTGGGATGAAGAGGTCTATGGCCGTGAATACGATCTGGACATCTTTATGATTGTGGCGGTGGACCATTTCAATATGGGAGCCATGGAAAACAAGGGGTTGAACATTTTCAACTCCTCCTGCGTACTGGCCAGTGCCGATACGGCAACCGATAGCAGCTTTCAGCGCATCGAAGCGATCGTTGCCCACGAGTACTTCCACAACTGGTCGGGTAATCGGGTGACCTGTCGTGACTGGTTCCAGTTGAGCCTGAAAGAGGGCTTCACGGTTTTTCGCGATGCGGAGTTCTCGGCCGATATGAATTCGCGTTCGGTGAAGCGTATAGAGGATGTCAGCTTGCTGCGGACCGCCCAGTTTGCCGAAGATGCAGGCCCTATGTCCCACCCGGTTCGCCCGGAATCCTATATGGAAATTTCTAACTTCTATACCCTGACCATTTATGAGAAAGGGGCTGAAGTCGTCCGTATGATCCATCGTCTGTTAGGTCGCGATCGTTTTCGCAAGGGCAGTGATCTCTATTTTGAGCGTCATGACGGCGAAGCTGCAACGGTTGAAAATTTTGTTGCAGCGATGGAGGAGGCTGGTGATATTGACCTGAACCAATTCCGCCGCTGGTACCAGCAAGCAGGAACACCCGAGCTGAACGTCACTGACGAGTTCGATAGTAGCCAGGGACTTTATACCTTGCAGGTAACCCAGAGCTGCCGGGCGACACCTGGCCAGAGTGAGAAGTTGCCACTTCATATCCCGTTGGCGGTAGGGTTGATCAATGCAGAGGGCGATGATTTGTTGCCCGAAGGCACACGAATGCTGGAACTGGTTGAGCAGACGCAATCTTTCAGTTTCGAAGGGCTCAGTGCTAAGCCTGTACCTTCGTTACTTCGTGGATTCTCAGCCCCGATTAAGCTCCATTATGACTACAGCGATCAACAACTCGCCTTTTTGATGGCCAATGACAGCGATGGCTTTAATCGCTGGGATGCTTGCCAGCAGCTGTGTGTCAGGGTTTTGCAACGTATGGTCTCGGCTTATCTGGCAGAGCAACCCATGCAGGTTGATGCGGTATTAACCGAGGCATTTGGTGAATTGCTAGGCAGCCCTGTAGAGGATCCTGCGGCGCTTGATGCGATGCTGGCACTCCCTAGCGAAGCCTATCTGGCGGAAATCTCCAGCGAGGTGGAAGTAGAAGCCAATCACGCGGCCCGAGAAGCTCTGGCTAATCACCTTGCCACAGTGTTTGCTGTGCGATTCTCTGAGTTGTATCAAGGCTGCCAGGCGAAGGGGCCCTACCAGGCTTCAGCGAAGGACATTGCCACGCGTAGCCTGAAGAATGCGGCCCTGGGCTATATCGCCCGAAGTGCCGATCAGGGGATCGAACTTGCCAGGGAGCAATACGATCAAGCGGATAATATGACCGATCGTTTCCGTGCCCTGGCTACTCTGGTGCATAGCGAGCGCAATGGTTCGGTTGAATTGGCTGATAGCTATCTGGATAAATTCTATAATCATTTTAAGAATGACCCGCAAGTTATTGAATTATGGTTGTCTGTTCAGGCTTCATGCCAGCGAGAGGGGGCACTGGAACGGGTCCAGAAACTGATGGAGCACGAGGCCTTTGATGCGGATAATCCCAATAAACTACGCTCTCTGATCGGGGTCTTCTGCTCTCAGAATACCACCGGTTTCCACAACCCGGCCGGCTATGCCTTTTTGGCGGATCAGGTGATCGCATTGGATGCGCGCAACCCCCAGATAGCTTCACGACTGGTTACGCCCTTGACCCGTTATCGTAAATATCCGGCGCTTCGCCAGCAGCAGATGCGCTCTCAGTTGGAACGAATATTTGCCCAGCAACTGTCTCCGGATCTTTATGAGGTGGTCAGTAAAAGCCTTAAATAATGGCAACACTGATAGCCAATCAACAGCCTGCTAAAGGCTGATCGATTGGCTATTGCCCAGCAGTGTCAATCGATAGCGTTTACTCTTGGTTACCCGGGTAAACTGATGACAGGCTGAGTTATAAAACTGTCCATGGGTGACCTGCACCGACGAAGCTTTCGCGGGTAGACGGCTAAAATTGAGCTGACTGTTGTTGTGCAGATACAGGCTGAGAACGGGGGTCTTGCCGTCAAAAAACTGCATAAGGGCATCCTGGGCGTTGTTATTAACGATATTCAGGCTGGCTTCCCCTGTATCCCCTTGCAAAATTTCACCATCGAATGGCCGGGGTTTCGGGTATTGATCACAGTTTGCTTTGCGCGCTCGCCCAGCATCGCCAAAGCCGATCTCGGCTTCCCGAACAAACCCCTTGTGCAGACCGCTACTGACCTCTAGCCAGCCATCGGGATCCACTCTATGGACATCCACTGTTGCGAACAGGGGTAACCGGGTCAGCACACGGCTGTTGTCATCGGCTTCTTGCATCAGATTCACCAGACCCAGGCTGTAATGACTACCCAGGCGCTGATCGGGATATAGCGTACGATGAAAGGGGGAGATAACAACGGGGTCGCCAGCGCCTAATGGTCTGGGCGTCTGGTGTTGCGGAAGAAACCAGTGGTAATTGAGCACTATAACCACTGACAGTAGAGGTATTAGTAACAGGCTGCAGTGAGCCAAAGTTGATATCAGCAGTGGTTTATTATCCCGACTTCCTGGCAGTGACGGGTTACCAAGGCGCATTAACAAACGATCAATACGCTGGATCAAGTTCTGGTCATCGGAGATGGACTTTGCTTCATCCAATAACTCTAGCGCCACGGTGTTGTGGTTAATTTGCAGTTCATGGTTAGCCAGCCGATACAGTAATACGGCATTGTCTGGTGCTATCTGCTGGCCCCCTTTGGCGTTGGCCAGCAAGGTAGCTGGCATCTTTAGTGCGCCGCCTAGGGACCACCAGCCCAGTATAAGATTATGCAGATTGGCGATCATTGAGTGTTTCAGCGCACAGCCCGCACACAACATAGCACGATGGGTATCCGTTATGGTGGTCAACAGCAGGCCGGTGATACGAGTAATGTCGCGACTGCGTATGCTGCGATGAATAATGCCGCAGCGTTGGCACCTGGGAGGTAAGGGAGCCCTCGGCAAGGGGGTGCTGCGCACTGCTTGAACTTCAGTGGGTTCCTGGGTTGGCGGGCTTTGATCGGGTTCCGGTACTTTGTTGCCCGTATAGGCTTGTTTGAGACGGCTTTTGTTCAGTATTACTTCATCTCTACTGCTGGGGTGACTGTTTGTTGGCGAGGCTGTGGTTGCAACCGTTGCTGGATTTGTCTGTCTTGATAAGTCAGTTTTCGTGGCTGCTTTCTGATTGTCCATCTGATGCAGCAGGGTTCTATAAGCGTTTTGTATGCCCTTGAATTGCTCCGTCGTATCCTGCTCGATATTCCTGTCGGGGTGAAGCAGGGCAACGCGTTTACGGTAGGCGCGGCGTAATTCCTCACGACTGGCATCCGGCGTCAGGCCAAATAGTTGGTAAAGTCCATCGGTGTGATGTGCCATAGTGGGTGCCTGCGGCGAGAAATTGGAATTAACCGGCTCAGAGTTAATCTAAATCAGTATAGCTTTTGTCTAAAGGCCAGTCAGCGATTGCCGATACATAGAGTACCCCCAGTACCATTCAAATCGGTAATTTCCCCATGAACCTTGCACAATTATCCAACGGCGCTTTGACCAATTCCCCTTTTTTCCGGGATCGTAACTTTGGCGATCTTGGTCTCCCTAATGCTTCCGGGCTTACCCGTGATGGCGCTGAGGGGAGGCAAGGGATGGATGCCTTACAAGGTGCACTGCTTAAAAAACTGCAACGGGTTCCTGCCAATGAACCCGTGAATTTTCAGAATGACTACACACCCGAGAAGGTGGCTGATCGATTAACCAATCATATCCGGGGCTACATGGAGCGTGAAAAAGCGGCTGGCGCCAGCGATGAGCGTTTGCAAGAGCTTTACGATATTGGCGTTAATGCGGTGGCAGAAGGCTTTGCCGAAGCCCGTGAGATTCTCGATCAAATGGGCGTGTTAGGCGGTCAGATTGCCGCGGATATAGACCAGACCTTCGACCTGTTCAGTCAACAAGCCGCCGCTATGCGGGATGAATTGATTCCCCCTCCAGGTTCTCCTGATACCTCAACTCCGGAGATCAGCACCCAGGCTTATCAGAGTTATTTTGCCGCCGAGGCTATCAAGGTCGAGCGCAGCTTTGATTTTGAGCTGGTTACGGCAGAAGGAGACAGGGTCACGATCAGTGCATCGGGTGGTGCTGGCTATGCTCAGGGGAGTTATCTTGGTAGTGAGACCGATGAAGAGGGCAGTCGCTCTGTCGTAGCCAGCTCCAGTGCTTCTTACCAGCGTGGGTCTTTTGCCTTTGAGGTGCAGGGTGACCTGAATGAAGAGGAGCTTGAAGCCATCGATGCATTGCTCTCTCAGGTGAATGATCTGAGCGATAGTTTTTTCTCTGGCAATCTGGATGAAGCTTTCAATAAGGCGCTTTCCCTTGGTTTTGATAGCAGTCAGATCACACGCTTCGAATTGGATCTGAGCCAGACCCGCACCTATACCGCTATAGAACAGTATCAATCGTTCCAGGGTGAACCTGCAGAACCTGCCGCAGGAATTCGGGAACTGGCGGAATATGCCAGGGGGCTGCAAGAAGCACTGGAGGAAGCCAGCCGCTTCGAGCAACCTAAGGAACTTCTGAACAAGTTACTGGAGTTTGAAGACAGCCTGCGGGCAGAGCCACAAGAATTGCAAGGCTTGCTGGATAATCACCGCGCACTGAATGAATGGCTGCTTGAGTCACTTTAAAGCTGACTTTACTTTTTTTCAGCCTATATACAGCTCTAAAGCAGAAAAAATCGGGTAAACTGACGGGCCTTTACATGCGGTAAACGGCCCTATGCTTACCCTGATTTTTTATACTACCAGTGGCTGCCACCTGTGCGACCAGGCGCTGGAACTGCTGCAACCTGTCATCGAACTCAACGCCCTGCAGCTGGAACTCATCGATATTGCCCAAAGTGATCGGTTGATCGAAGATTACGGTGTGCGTATTCCTTTGATTCAACTTAAGGGAAGTAAGGCTGAGTTGGGGTGGCCCTTCGATGAAGCAAAAGCGCTGGATTTTCTAAATACCTCTCTGGAACAACTCGATCATGTTTGAATTGATCCTGGGCGGTGTTCGTAGCGGTAAAAGCCAGTTGGCAGAACAACGGCTGACGTCAGGAAATGGCACATGTGGTTATATCGCAACAGCAGATTCAGCAGCCTATCAGGATGATGCGTCGTTTCGTGATCGCATCAATCTGCATCGACAGCGGCGGCCTGATCACTGGGAGTTGATTGAAGAGCCTTTGTATTTGGCCCGGGCTATTGAACATTCAAGTGCAGACCGCTTGCTGGTTGACTGCCTGGGAGTCTGGCTCACGAACCTGCTACTGAAAAAAGATCCATTATTATTGCAACAAGAACAAAGTGCCCTTGTGGCAACACTGGAGAGCAACGACAAGGATGTGATTCTGGTATCCAGCGAGGTTGGCTTCGGTGTCATTCCGATGGGAGATTTAAGTCGTGATTTTGTTGACCAGTTGGGACTCTTCAATCAGCAACTGGCCGCCAAAGCGGACAAGGTGTGGCTGAGCATTGCAGGCCTTGCGCAGCAATTGAAATAACTGATCTGCTTTCTCTGTCGACTGTTCCAGCCAATTTGCGCTGAAGATCCTGTTTCTCAATTTTACAATGTGATCATTCCTGATCTTTAGGTAAGAACCAAGGACACAATACATGGACAAAAACTGGTTCCGGCAGGCAGCCAAACCACTTGATAGTCAATGCCATCAACGAGCGTTCGCGCGTCAGTCCCAGTTGACTAAGCCGGCTGGATCTCTGGGGTTGCTGGAAACGCTTGCCTGTAGGCTGGCTGCCTTGCAGGCGAGTGACAGGCCTCAGGTGGAGCGGGTGGCCATTCGATTGTTTGCCGCCGATCATGGTATCGCAGAGCAAGGCGTGTCCGCTTTCCCCCAGGAGGTAACCGTGCAAATGATTGCTAACTTTGTCCAGGGCGGCGCGGCTATCAGTGTGTTGGCTAAGGATTCTGGTGCCAATCTTGAAATTGTCGATATGGGAACCTGCGCTTCGCCCTTGGCGATGTCAGGCGTCATTGATAGAAGTATTGCTCAGGGCACCCGAAGTTTTCACGAACAGGCTGCAATGTCTGAAGAGCAGCTATTCCTTGCCCTGAAAGCCGGGGCAGAACAAGTCACAGGAGCTGACGAGCAGGGGTGCGACCTCTTTATCGCCGGTGAAATGGGTATTGCTAACACCACTTCTGCCGCTGCGATCGCTGCCTGCCTCTTGAACTCTGAGATAAGTGACATGGTCGGTCCGGGTACTGGAATTAACGAGCAGGGTATCGAACACAAAATCAATATTATCGAGCGGGCTGTAGCGCACCATCGTGGCGTCGGAGTTGATCTGAATGATGCAATGCAAGTACTGCAAACCTTTGGTGGATTCGAAATTGCAGCGATGACGGGTGCTTATATGCGCTGTGCTCAACTCGGCATCCCCATACTGGTCGATGGCTTTATCAGCACCGCGGCTTTTCTCTGCGCTGAACGATTGCTGCCCGGAACGCGACATTGGGGAATTTTTTCCCATATGTCGGCTGAACCAGGGCACCAGATTATGTTGCAGTCACTGGAGGCGAAACCCTTGCTTCAGCTGGGTATGCGTTTAGGGGAGGGCAGCGGTGCGGCTGTCGCCATACCCTTGTTAAAAAATGCCTGTGCCTTGCATAATCAAATGGCTACCTTTACTGAGGCTGCGGTGAGTGATGCAAGCTGAAACAGAAGTAACAAGCCTGGATCTACTGCGACATGGGCACTGCAGCTGGCCTCCAGGCTTTTATGGCATCAGTGATAATCCGCTCAGTGAAGAAGGCTGGTCCCAAATGAGCCAGACGCTGGATCAGTGGGGGCTCGACTATGATCAGGTATTCAGCTCTCCGCTGTCCCGTTGTGCCGGGTTCGCTCAACATTGGAGTAAACTCAGTGCTATTGAATGTCAGCTGAGCCCTTTATTGATTGAAGGAAATCTTGGGGAATGGGATGGGCAAACTATAACGGCGCTTGAGCAATCTCACTCTGATGCACTGGAACGGTTTTGGCTCGATCCTCTTGGCAACCTGCCTCCGGGGGCTGAAACTCTGGATGCAATGCAGCACCGGATGCAGGATGAAATCGCTCGAATTGTTCAGCAGTACAAAGGCCAAAGGTTGTTGCTGGTATCTCATAGCGGCCTTATACGAGGGTACCTGATGGCCCTGCTTGGAGCTGACACTAAAGCCTGGCGGACGCTTGCTGTGCCCCATGCCAGTCTTAGTCGAATTAAAATATATCATCACAATAGTGCGGAAGACTGGTACCAGTTGGAAGCCCAGGGAATGGTCGGATATTAAAGAGATGTTGGATTCATTAAAAGTTGCTCTGCAGTTCCTGACCCGTATCCCCGTAGAGCTCCCCGAACAGGTCAGTGAACGAGTCCAGGGGCGCGCATTGCTATGGTATCCCGTGGTTGGTGTCTTGTACGGTGTCTTGCTGGTATCCCTCGGCATTATTTTTAATCATCTCTTGCCAATGGGGTTGTCGGTAACCGAGAGCTTTGTCGTTAGTGGTCTGGTGCTGCTTGTGTGGGTTTTGTTAAGCGGCGCATTACACCTGGATGGGTTAGGGGACAGTGCCGATGCCTGGCTAGGTGGTGGAAATGATCCAGAGCGAACCCTGGGTATTATGAAAGACGTTCACGCTGGAACCGGGGCCCTGGTCGCTGTGTTTCTGGTGCTTATGTTGAAGTTGCTGGCATTGTTACACCTGTTGCTCAACGAACACTATATTGCCCTCTTTCTTGCGCCCATTCTGGCCCGCAGCAGCATGCTGCTTTTATTTGCGACAACACCTTATGTTCGCAAGGGAGGACTTGGCTCGTTGTTTCTCACCCATTGCCGACCGCGAGAGCTTTGGTTGGTCGTCGCCATGGTCGTTGTCGCAGTGATCCTGTTTTTTAAACTTAAAGGCATGGTGCTGCTGTTATCAGCACTCTTGATGTTTTACGTCTGTCGACGTTTGATGTTGAAGCGGATAGGCGGGGCGACGGGAGATACCGCGGGTGCGTTACTCGAAGTGATGGAGCTTAGCGTGCTGATGGCTGGTGTCTTTCTGCCTTAAACGCATTAAGCTCGGTTAACAATTGATCAATGTCGAGTTTCTCCTCCAGCAGATCGGCCAGTCGTTCAAGTTGCTGTTCGCGCAAGGCATCGATGTCGATGCCTTGTACCGATTCCGCTTTTACCCATTGATAGAGCTGGCTGACGGCGCCGGGCTGATCGAACAGGCCGTGCAGGTAACAACCGGCTACCTGGCCGTCGCTTGAGATAGCACCGGAATCTTTATTAGTAATATCCAGTAGTGGCTTTATGCTTTGGACTGTTTTGGTCACGCCGGAATGAATCTCATATCCGGATACTGCGGCCCCTTCGCCGACCAGCATCAATCTGGCGCTCACCTGACTCAGTTGTTTGTTTTTTTGCAAGCGAGTGGTTAACGGTAGCAAACCCAAGCCGGGGCTGGCGCCAGCCTGGCTTTCAATACCCGCCGGGTCATCAATCGTTTGTCCTAACATTTGATAACCGCCACAGATCCCGAGCAGCTTTCCGCCATAACGCAGGTGATGGTTAAGAGCCGAAACCCAGCCATTGTTACGCAACCACTGCAGATCATCGCGCACGCTTTTGCTACCAGGCAGCAAAATCAGATCGCAAGCTGGAATGGATTCGCCTTCATGAATAAAGCACAGGTCAATGTCTGGATGCAGTCGAAGCGCATCGAAATCAGTGTGGTTACTGATGCGAGGAAGGCGAGGGATGATCACCTTCAGTGGTTGTTTGCTGTCGAGGTACTGTTGCTGATCAACGGCGTCTTCGGCGTCCAAATGCAAATCATGAAGGTAAGGGAGCGTGCTGTATACCCGTTTCTTGGTGCGTTGCTCCAACCAGCTAATGCCAGGAGCAAGTAGCGTATAGTCACCGCGAAAACGATTGATTATAAACCCGAGGGTTCGGGTTTGTTCTGAATGGCTTAGTAACTCCAACGTGCCAACCAGGTGCGCGAAAACACCCCCCGGGTCTATATCGGCAATAATTATAACGGGGCAGTCGATGGCCTCGGCAAAGCCCATATTCGCGATGTCGCCTTCCCGCAAATTAATCTCGGCAGGGCTGCCGGCTCCTTCGATCAGGATCAGGTCAAAATTCTGCTCCAGTCGCTGGTAGGATTCGAGCACTGCCTTAAGTGCTGTGGGTTTGTAGTGGTGGTAGTCCTTGGCGTTCAGTTCCGCAGCGACCTTACCCTGCACGATGATTTGTGACCCACAGTCACTGTTGGGTTTTATCAAAACGGGGTTCATGTCGGTGTGAGGTTGCAGTTTGCAGGCCGCTGCCTGCAAGGCCTGGGCTCGTCCAATTTCTCCGCCTTCGGCGGTTACTGCACTGTTGAGAGCCATATTTTGCGGTTTAAAGGGGGCGACCCGTATGCCGCGTCGAATAAGTGCCCGGCATAAACCCGCTACTAATGTGCTTTTACCAGCATTGGAGGTGGTACCCTGAATCATCAGGCTAAGAGCGGACATGGAATAAGGTACCTGCAGGTAATAAATGGCACATTATGCCTTCGCTTCGGGTTTGATAAAACCACCATCTATCAGGCACTATCAAGACTGACAGCGCCTTTTATATATCGAGTTTATTACCTTGAACGAGAAATCCAGTAGCGAGGCCAGTACCAGTCAGGAGCAGCGAGAACGACTGATGCGCAGAGCGTCGGTTGCGTCGGTGGCCACCGCGTTTACCCTGATAATAGCCAAACTCTTTGCCTGGTTATTTACCGGTAGCGTCAGCGTGTTGGCGTCTCTGGTGGATTCCATGCTCGATGCCATGGCCTCTCTGGTCAATTTTCTGGCTGTACGCTATTCACTGAAACCGGCTGATGATGACCACCAGTTCGGCCATGGCAAAGCAGAGTCATTAGCGGCTTTACTGCAAACGGCTTTTATCTGTGGTTCCGCTATATTCCTCATTTTTCACGCTATTGACGATCTTCGTAGTCAAAGCGAAATTGTTAATGAGCAGGTGGGTGTCTGGGTGATCCTGTTTTCCATCGCCCTGACGGCCGTGTTGATCCTGTATCAGGGGTATGTGGTCAAACGTACCGGATCGATTACGATCAAAGCGGATGCTTTGCATTACCGCATGGATCTTTTGACCAACGCATCGGTCTTGCTGGCGTTGATACTGTCCAGTCTTGGCTATCAATCGGTGGATGCCCTGGTCGCCATCGGTATTGCAGTCTATATGCTATACGGGGTTCGGGAAATAGTGCTGGAAAGCTTTGACTTGCTGATGGATCGTCAGCTGCCTGTCGAGCAGTTACAGGAGATTGAATCCATCGCTCTGAGCGTACAGGGGGTGCAAGGGGTTCATGATCTGAAAACCCGGCGCAGTGGGATTATGCCAATTATTCAATTGCATCTAGAGATGGATGGCTCCATGAGCCTTAAAGAGGCTCATGACATAGCGGACAGGGCTATAAAAAAGATCAAGCAACGCTTTACCGGTGCCGATGTTACGATTCATCAGGATCCGGTATAGCTTCTCGACTGCGGTAATCGCCGGGTGTTGTGCCGGACCATTGTTTGAAGCTGCGGTGAAAGGAGCGGGGTTCACTAAATCCCAACCGTAGGGCAATTTCAGTGATAGGCATCGAGGTTTCGAGCAGGAAGTGTTCGGCGGTTTCTTGCCTCAACTGATCCAGAACTTGCTGGTAGCTGGTATTTTCCTGGCGCAATTTCCGCTGCATGGTTCTGGGTGTCATGGAAAGCTGCTCAGCGATGGCATCCTTGCGGGGAATACCCTCTCTGATTCTTTGTTTAAGCGCGTAACGCACCCGCAACGATAAGGATTGTTCGGCATCGAGTTCAGTCAGTAGCGCTCGAGCATGCTCTTCCAACGTGTGCAGCAATTGCCGATCGGCCTGACGTAATGGCAGATGCAGGTGGATGTTTTTCAGAAACAGGGAATTATGCGCCTGGCCAAAGTGTATCGGACAACCGAAAGTTTTGTGGTATTCCTGTTCTAACAGCGCCGACTCTGGGGCTGGGCGTTGTAAGGTGACTTTTAAGGGGGAGCCAACACCATCGGTAATCCAGCGGCCATAGGCCAGCCAGGAAGCAAGGCAGTTATCGACCATTTGGGGGACAACAAGGGGGTCGTCATAATGACATTGCCAATGCAGAACGGTGTAATCCTCATAATATTCAACACTCGAAGTGCCCATATCACCGATCAGCTTTTCATAGGGCACGATTCGTCGAATAGCTTCACCCAGGGTGTCGCAATTCATGCTGATATAACCCAACGCGCTGTATGAGCCAGGTTGAACATGGTCGGCACAATGCAGGCCAAACAGCGGGTCCTTGGCTTGTTCAATCAGTTGGTGTATCAGTTTCTGAAATTGCACCCCGGAGATACGCTGGCTACCGTCCTGCAAATCAACAGGGGCGATGCCAGCCGAAGTCAGGGCAATGTCGGTATCAATACCACGAGCTTGTGCATTACGCATGTACTGTTGCACAGCAGCGATTGATACCTTTCCCAACCTTCCCATTCACCCTCCAGACGACTGACCCCATTGGAGAGAACGATGTCTTCATCGGCCCCTCACTCTGAAAATTTCAGCAGACTAGTATAGGGCCGGACACATAATAGTAAATATCCAAAATAACAGGGGCCAGAGTTGTGAACGAAAATCGCCGGTGGAATGGATGGGGTAATCCCAAAACTGATTATCCTTTACCCGAAGAAGCACTGGGCTTCTTGCAGCAGCTGTTAGGACAATCCAGTTCGTTGGGCGAGGTGAGCCTCGACAAGGTTATAAAAATGGTGCCTGAGAGTCGGGTTGAGCCCCATGCCTTGCTTGATACCGGCGCTGAACAGCGTATTTGTCATGCCAGGGGGCAGAGTTTTCCGGATTGGATCGCCATGAAATGCGGCGATTACCACTGTTTTCCAGATGCGGTCGCGTTACCGGAAAACCGTGAACAGGTCATCGAGCTACTGGCATTGGCCAAGGAAAAGCAATATACCCTTATCCCTTATGGCGGCGGTACCAGCGTAGCTGGCCATATCAATCCTAAGGATGACGGGCATCCGATTGTTACGGTTGATATGGGGCGTATGAATCGCCTGCTAGCAATCGACAAGGCCAGCCAGGTTGCCACTTTTGGTGCTGGCGTGCCGGGACCTGCGCTCGAAGCCCAGCTTCGTGGTCAGGGGTTTACCCTTGGGCATTATCCCCAATCTTTTGAATTGTCGACTTTGGGGGGGTGGGTTGCCAGCCGCTCAAGTGGCCAGCAGTCGGTACATTATGGTCGAATTGAACAGCTATTTGCCGGTGGCAAATTGGAAACGTTTGACGGTTGTCTCCAGGTGGCTCCAATTCCCGCCTCTTCGGCGGGCATTGATCTGCGTGAAATGATTATGGGCTCGGAAGGGCGTATTGGTATCCTTTCCGAGATTGATGTGCGTATCAGCCCATTACCGGAGAAAGAGGATTTCTATGTCGCTTTCCTCCCCAGTTGGGAGCAGGGTAAGGAGGTCGTTAAACGCGCCGCTCAGGATAAGGTACCTGTGTCGATGTTGCGCTTAAGCAATCCCCTGGAAACGTTCACTCAATTGCGGCTTGCCGGTCATCAGCGTGCCATTTCTGTACTTGAAAGTTACCTGAGAATTCGCGGTATTAACGTAACAGACAGTGCCGACGGTGGCGCGACAATGCTGACTTACGGTGTTACCGGGAAAAGTGTTCAATGTCGTAGTTCACAGCGTCAAATGCGTCGTCTGATTCGTCAACAGAGTGGCGCTTATGTCGGTAGTTTACTGGGTAAGCGTTGGCAGCATGGACGCTTCCGTTTCCCCTATTTGCGCGAGTCCCTATGGCATCAGGGGTATATGGTAGATACGCTGGAAACCTGCACGACCTGGAGTAATGTTACTGCCCTGATGGGTAAAATTGAGAGAGCACTTTCATCTGCCCTTGAAGATGAGGGTGAATCCATACATGTTTTTAGTCACCTGTCTCACGTTTATGCGCAAGGATCCAGCATCTATACAACCTACCTGTTTAAAGCCGGTGATGATGCAGACGCCACCCTGAAGCACTGGCAAAAGCTGAAGCATGCAGGGTCCCTGGCGGTGGTCGAAAATGGCGGCACCATAAGCCATCAACATGGTGTAGGTAAGGATCATGCGCCTTACCTTGCGATTGAAAAAGGTGAGTATGGGGTCCAGTGTATCGAGCAGATATGTGGAATGTTTGATGGCCAGCAACAGCTCAATCCGGGCACTCTGCTTGACGATTAATTCACTATTAAAGAACTGGGATTTCTATGAATGCCGTAGCTGATCGCGAACAGCTCATCGCTTCGATCAAAACTCAGCCTGAGTGGGATCTGCTGGTTATTGGCGGCGGTATAACCGGTGCCGGAGTGATGTTGAGGGCTGCTCAACAAGGACAGCGGGTCTTGCTCCTGGAGCAGCAAGACTTTGCCTGGGGCACATCGAGTCGCTCATCAAAGATGGTTCATGGCGGGTTGCGTTATCTGGTCAATGGTGACTTCGCCTTAACTCGGGAATCGGTCAGAGAACGCGAGTTACTGATGACTGAACTCGAAGGCCTGGTTGAGCCGATGAGCTATGTCTATGCCCATTACCGGGGTCGCTGGGTTGAGCGTTTCGGTTTGCGGATGCTGCTTAAACTGTATGACCGATTCGCCAAACGGGTCACCCACAAAGCACTGAGTATTGCTGATACCCTTATGCTGTTACCCGGACTGCGTGCTAGCGGGTTGGTGGCTGCCACCCAATTTGAGGATGCGGTAACCGACGATGCTCGTCTTGTGTTAAGAACAATCGACGAAGCAGAGCAGCAGGGTGGGATAGCGATCAACTACCTGAAAGCCATGGAACTGATCGAAAAGGAGGGTCGGATCGTTGGCCTAAAGGCGGAAGATCAGGTCAGTAAAATGTGCATAACGCTTAATGCGAAGTGTGTCGTTAATGCCAGCGGAGCCTGGGTTTCTCGACTCTGGGGGCGTTCTGGAGGCATCGAGAACGATCGCCAACAACAGGTAAGGCCACTTCGTGGTAGTCACCTTGTATTACCGGGGCATCGCCTGCCAATCGGCAGTGTCTTGACCATGCCCCACCCCAGGGATGGACGCAGTGTCTTTATCTTTCCCTGGGATCAAACGACCGTGGTAGGCACCACCGATCTGGATCATGAGCAGCCGATGGATCGAGAAGCGTCGATTACTGCTGACGAATTCGACTATCTATTGACCTGTGTTCAGGATCGTTTTCCGGACCTTAACCTGCAACCTGAAGAGGTGCTTTCTACCTGGGCGGGAGTACGTCCCGTGATTAGTGAAGGAGAGGGTTTATCACCTTCTGATGAAAAGCGTGAGCACGCGTGCTGGGCTCAACCGGGTCTGGTGTCTGTCAGCGGAGGAAAATTAACAACGTTTCGGGTCATTGCCGATCAAGTGCTGGAGCTGGTTAGACAGCAGACAAAACCTTCGGCAGGCAACTCGAGTGCCCCAAGCCTGTTTGGCATAAATCAGTTGCCTGTACACCCTGCTGGTATTGGCGGCGGAGCCTGGAAGCGATTACATGGTCGCTATGGTAAACGTCTCGATCAGTGGTGGAGTCATCATAGTGATCAACGAACCCTGGGTAATACACCTACCTTGTTAAGTGAACTCTATTGGGCGGCCGCTTTTCAAAAAGTCGTGCACCTCGATGATTTGTTGCTGCGCCGAACGCGTGTAGGATTGCAATTGCCCGAAGGGGCAGCGTTATGGTTACCCCAGGTGCGACAGCTCTGCCAGCCTCTGTTGGGATGGAGCAATAAACGCTGGGAGCAAGAGGAACAACGTTACAGGGCCATCATAGATACGTTTTACTCCTTACCTGCGGGGGTTAAAGTGTCACAGGTTAGTGCTTGTTTATCCGAAAATAACGACTCTGTAGATCATACCGCTCTACCATCCGATGCTTCCCGGGAGCTCTCATGAACGATGACGGATTGATACTGGCGATTGATAACGGTACCCAGAGCGTTCGGGCGTTGTTGTTTGATAGCAAAGGTAATCCGGTTGCTTCAGCCAAACTGGAATTGGAGGCCTATTTTTCGACCTCTCCTGGTTGGGCTGAACAAGAGCCGGAATATTTTTGGCAGAAACTTGGAGAGGTTTGTCAGCTGTTATGGCAGCAGGAAGCAGCAGACCCTGATCAAATTGTTGCCGTTGCCCTGACCACGCAGCGGGGAACGGTAATTAATCTGGATAAGAATGGGGACCCGCTAAGGCCCGCTATCCTATGGCTCGATCAACGCCGTGCCGACATTACAGAACCTATACCGCAACCCTGGCGAGGGTTGTTTGCTGTGGCTGGTCAAAGTAGCAAAATTGATTATTTCCGTTCCAAAGCCCAGGCGAACTGGATCGCCCAACATCAACCAGAGATCTATAAGGCAACAGCGAAAGTATTGTTGCTATCCGGCTTTTTAAGCTACCGGCTCACCGGCGACTATGTAGACTCGGTGGGTGCGATCGTGGGGTATCTACCGTTTGATTTTCGCAAACAGCGGTGGGCCGGCTCCAGTCATTGGGCGTGGAGCTGTTCTGGTATCAAATCCGGGCAATTACCCAAATTGGTAAAACCTGGAGAGACGCTAGGACTCATCAGTGCTGCGGCAAGTGACGTAACCGGTATACCCGCCGGATTACCCCTGATCGCTGCAGCTTCAGATAAAGCCTGTGAGGTTTTGGGGTCGGGCGGGTTGAAAGCGGAAGTGGGTTGTTTAAGCTTTGGCACGACTGCCACCATTAACACGAACAGTTTTCGCTATGTTGAACCCGTCCGTTTTATTCCACCGTACGCCGCTGCGGTTCCCGATGCTTATAATACAGAAGTGATGATCTATCGTGGCTTCTGGATGGTTAGTTGGTTCAAACAGCAATTTGGTTTGCGAGAAGCGCAACGCGCGAAAGAGTTGGGTATGACCCCGGAAGCTCTGTTCGATGACCTGGTCAGAGAGGTGCCCGCCGGATCTATGGGGCTTATGCTACAACCTTACTGGTCACCGGGGTTGAATGATCGGGACATGAAAGGTGCTGTGATCGGTTTTGGTGACCTGCATACCCGCTCGCATATTTATCGGGCAATTCTCGAAGGTTTGATTTACGCCTTACGTGAAGGCAAAGAGCAGATTGAACGGCGTAGTGGTCGGAGAATTAACAGGCTCAGTGTGTCAGGAGGCGGGTCGCAAAGCGATGCCGCTATGCAGATCACCGCTGATATTTTCGGTTTACCGGTCGAACGCCCCCATACTCATGAAACATCGGGTTTGGGGGCAGCGATCGATGCTGCGGTAGGAATCGGGTTGTACAAAGATTTTGATAGCGCGGTGAAGGCTATGACCAGAACCGGTCAGGTGTTTGAGCCCAACCCTGAAAGCCATAAGCTTTACCAGAAACTTTATACGCGTGTATACCGACAGATGTATCGACGGTTAAAGCCACTTTACCAAGAGATTCGGGATATTACAGGTTACCCGGAATAATAAGGGGATCTCTTTTTTCGGGGGGGCAAATGCTGAACCGCTGAGCTAACCACTTTTCTTGGTGATTTGTCGCGCTATCTGCAGGCCATAAAAATAGGCATCGCGCATGGTTTCTGGAGTAATGCCTTGCTGCTCCAATTTAATCCAGTCGATTTTTTGCCATTGGGCTTGCTCAAACAGGACGGTTGCTTTCAACAGCTGACCCATAGGGCCTTGATAATCCAAAATAGCGCTCTTGAGTTCATCGGCCACCGACAATCGATCAATCAAGTCGTGTAACGGACGATCCATAAAGGCATCCATCAGGGATAGAATTCCAGCCAGGAAGAGGGGGCCAGAAGGCAGCTTTACGGCCGATGCTAATTGTTCAAGCATATTTGCCCGTGCCAGGGCGGTCGTGACCAGTTCGTCGGGTTTATCGTCGAGACTCGCGAGCGACAACATGGTGATCATCTTTTTGATCTGTACGAGGCCTAGCATGGTAATGGCTTGTTGGATCGACTCAATGGTCCGGGCCCGCCGGTAAAAAGGCGAATTAACGAGTTTTATCAGCTTGATCGAAAGGTTCGGGTCCTTATCAATAACGTGGGCCAGATCTTTAAAACCCACGTTGTCGTTTTGTGCCAGTTTAAGCAGTTCGAGGATGACAAGACGGTTCGAGTCCAGGCGCTTACCTTTGATATTTTCAGGTTTGCATAGGAAATAACCCTGAAAGAGAGTGAATCCCAATTTCCGACAAAATTCGAAAACCTGGTAGTTCTCCACTTTTTCAGCTAGCAAGGTTACCGGGTAGGCTTTAAGGAACGCGACCGTTTTAAGCACTTCAGCCGGACTCAATGTCATCACATCGACCTTTACATAGTCCGCGTAAGGCAAAAGCTGACTGGTTTCCGAGGTGATAACAAAATCATCCAGCGCAATTTTTACACCTTGCTGTTTGTAGGTGGTCAACGAGTGGAGCAAGGCCTCATCAACTTTTGTGTCTTCAAGTACCTCCACCACGTAATAGTCACTGCTTAGTGGCAGGTTTTGTAAAAGAATATTACGTGTAAAGTTGATGAAGGCGGGGACATTACCCAATAGCTCTTCGTGCTCCACACCGGCAAAAAGGTTGGAGAATACCGTTGAGGTAGCGTTGTCACCGGCATCCTCAGCCAGATTCGCAGAAGTGTTGTCTCCGGCACGAAACAACAGTTCGTACGCTTTGACATTGCGCTCCGTGTCAAAAATCGGTTGGCGTGCCAACAATGTGGTTAATTGAGTTGTCACAACGAAATACCAGATGCTAGTACGCCAACTATAGCCTTTTGTGTGGAGCCAGGTACGATGCTGTCTTTAAAACCTTGGCAGGCCACAGGACCTGGCAAGATCCTAGGTCTGTTCGGTTTGTGCATGTCGACTCGCAAATAGGGTGTAAATAGTGGGGACAACATAGAGCGTGAAGCAGGTACCGATGGTCATTCCCGTCGCGATTACCAAGCCGATATCAAAGCGACTAACTGCGCCAGCGCCGGACGCGAGCAGTAGAGGCAATACACCGAGCACCATGGAGAATGTGGTCATCAATACCGCCCGCAAGCGAATGGAGGCAGCCTCTTCGACCGCTTCTCTCGGGGAGAGACCCTTTTGCAGCTGCAGCTGATTGGCAAACTCGACAATCAAAATACCGTGTTTACTGATCAAGCCGATCAAAGTAACCAATCCTACCTGGGTATAAATATTGAAAGTGGCAAAATCCAGTGCTAATGGGATCATGGCACCGCAAATGGACAGGGGCACGGTGACCAGTATAACCAGCGGATCCCGGAAACTTTCGAACTGTGCAGCTAACACCAGAAAGATAACCAATAACGAAACCAGGAAGGTGTAGAAGAGCTTATTGCCTTCCTCGACATATTGCCGGGACAGTCCCGAATAATCCTTGGAGAACCCCTGGGGGAAGATTTCGGTCGACTTCTGATTGAGGAAATCCAACGCCTGGCCGATGGTGACGCCTGGAGCCATAACCCCCTGAATCAGTGATGAGTTGAGCTGTTGGAACTGGTTAAGGGAGCTCGGTCGAGTGGTAGACTCTACCTTGATCAGAGTCGACAGAGGGATTTTTTGGCCGCTATCGGTGCTCACATAATAGTGCTGAAGCCAATCACGGTTATTGCGCATCTCACGTTCTGCCTGGGGGATAACTTTATAGCTACGTCCCTCCAGGAAGAAGCGGTTAATACGGCCTTCGCCCAATAGCAGGGAAAAGGCATCACCAATCTCTTTCATATTGATGCCAAGCTGTGCCGCCTTGTCACGATCGATCAATACCCGGGTTTCCGGCTTATCGAAACGCAGTTCGTTGGAGACAAACATAAACAGGCCACTTTCCAGTGCGGCCTGGGTTAATCTTTGTGACACCTGATACAGGGTTTCATAATCGGCGGTGGTGTTGACCACAAACTGAACCGGCAGGCCTCCGCCAGCACCCGGCAACGACGGCATGTTAAAAGAAAAGATCTGCAGGCCAGGTATTTTGTCCAGAGCTTGTTGCAGCTGGGGCTGAATGGCCATCTGCGACTGTTCGCGCTGATCCCAGGGCTTCAGCGCCATACCTGCAATAGAGTCTTGTACGGAGCCTGAACCGTTAATAAGGAAACTATGAGAAAACTCGGGAAATTCCTTAAAGATCGACTGATAACTCTCGGTGTATTTGTTGAGGTAATCCAGGTTGGCGTATTTAGGCGCCGTGGCCGAGATAAAGACAATACCCTGGTCTTCGGTCGGTGCCAGCTCGCTCTTGGTGAAAAGGTACAGAAAGGGGATGCTGATTAACACGGTGATGGTCATCAGCACGGTTACCGGACGGTAATTAAGTACCGAGTGCAGCTGCCTCTGATACCCGCCTCGCAGGCGGTCAAAGAGCATATCCAGGCGGTGGGCCAGGCCTTCATTGCTGGTATCATGGCGCAGTAATTTGGCGCACATCATTGGCGATAATGTTAAAGCGATAATTCCGGAAATTAATACGGCGCCCGCCAGGGTAAAGGCAAATTCGGTAAACAGCTTCCCTGTTAAACCACCCATAAACCCAATGGGAGCGTACACAGCGGCCAGTGTGATGGTCATGGAGATGACCGGCATGGCAATTTCGCGTGCACCCTGTATGGCTGACTCAAAAGGGGAGAGGCCCTCTTCGAGATGGCGGTGAATATTTTCTACCACCACAATGGCATCATCGACCACCAGACCGACGGCAAGCACCATAGCCAGTAAGGTCAGTAAGTTGATGCTGTATCCCATCGCCAGCATAAAAAAGAGCACACCGACGATCGACAGGGGAATGGTGACAACAGGAATAATGACCGAACGCACCGAGCCAAGGAACAGGAATACCACCACGATCACAATCAGGCTGGCTTCGATCAGGGTGGAGACCACCTCATCGATCGATGCCTGGATGAATTCGGTTGCATCATAGACGATTTCGCCCTGTAACCCTGTGGGCAGTTGTTCTGTAATCTCAGGGAATCGTTCCCGCACCCGAGCGATAACCTCTAGCGGGTTAGCGCTGGGGGTGCTGCTGATACCAATATAGACCGAGCTAATACCGTTAAAAGCGACGTAGCTGTCAAAGTTCTCCGCATTGAGTTGCACCCGGGCAATATCACGAATGCGTACCAGCGCATCTCCCTGGCTTTTGACCACAATATTGGCAAAGCTTTCTTCATCTTTGAGGTCCGTGAGGGCATTGACCGAGGTGGCAACAAAAGCCCCTTTGGTTTCACCCGCGGCAGTCAGGAAATTATTTTCACGAATGGCATCCTCAACCTGTTTCGCGGTGACGTTATAGGCCGCCATGCGTGTCGGGTTTAACCAGATTCGCATAGCGAATGTTTTGGCTCCCAGCAATTCAGCTTCGGCAACCCCTTCCAAAGTAGATAGCTTGGGCTGTACAACGCGCACAAGGTAATCAGTAACTTGCTCATTCGTCATGTCGTCACTGAAAAAACTGACGTACATCAGCGCCGTACCGCGGGCAGAATCCTTGGATATTACGGGCTTCTCGGCCTCACTGGGCAGTTCATTCTGAACGCCGGCAACCTTGGCCTGAATTTCGCTCAGAGCATCATTAGCACTGTACCCTAGGTTGATGTGGGCGCTGATGGTTGATCGGCTTTGCAGGCTGCTGGAGGTGATATAGTTAATGCCTTCAGCACTGGCAATGGCCTGTTGCAATGGGGTAGTGATAAAACCCTGGATAATATCAGCGGTCGCACCGGGATAAGCGGTATTGATCGTGATCACCGAGTTTTCCAGCTCCGGATACTGTCGAATACTCAGGTTCTGGAACGCCTGGATTCCGAGTAGCAGAATGAACAGGCTGACGACCGAAGAAAGAACCGGACGCTTGATAAAAAGATCTGTAAATTTCATCGATTACTGATCCTTTTTAGCAGGTTCAGCCAAAACGATGCTGGTGCCATTGTTGAGCTTAAGCTGACCGGATGTGATGACCTGGTCGTTCACTTTAACCCCTTCAATAATTTCAACGTGATCGTTTTGAATGCGCCCGGTCCGAATGGCTTTACGCTGTACAGTCATACCACCGTCAGCATCGGTCTCAACCAGGAAGACAGTGTCGCCGTAGAGTGAGTATGCGATAGCCGTCTCAGGTAATGTGATCACAGGCTCGGCTTCACCAACGAGGACACGAATGGCCGCAAACATGCCTGGCGTTAATAGTCCTTCCGGGTTATCTACAACGGCCCGGACCAGGATGTTGCGGGTGTTGGTATCTATGCGCGAATCGATCGCCTGAATTTGACCGACGAAAGTGGTTTCGGGGTGCGCTTCGACATTGAACTCAACCTTGAGCCCTTCGCGGAGTAACGGGACATTTTGTTCGGGCAGATTAAAATCAACGTAGAGTCGTTCAGCCGCTTGCAAGGTGGCTATTGCATCGCCAGAAGAGAGAAATTGACCCACTTCCACCTGGCGAATGCCTATTCGGCCAGAGAAGGGGGCTTTGATGCTTTTTTGCTGAATGGTAGCCCGTGTTTGTTGCACCTGCGCCAGTGCCTGGTCAAGCTCCGCCTTGCTTTGATCAAATCGTGTTTGGGAAATCGCATTGCGCGTGATCAGGGCCTTATCACGGTTAAAGTTAAGTTGTGCAAGATTAAGTTGTGCATTAAAGCTCTTGAGGTTGGCTTGCTCAACGCTGTCGTCAAGCTGTAGTAGCAGCGCGCCTTTCTTAACGGTTTGACCGGAACGGAACTGGATGCTTGAGACGATTCCTTGCTGTTCACTGGCTAGATCTACACCCTGCAAAGACAACAGGGTGCCTACCGAAGCAAGGAAGGGTACCCAGTGTTCTTGTTGTGCATTGGTGGCAGATACAGTGACAGGAGCCGGCTTGTAACTGGCCATGTACTCGGCGATTTTCTCTTGCTTGAAGAGTTCAAAGCCAAAAATACCACCAAATACGAGTACCAGTGCAAGTACCATGACGAACAAGCGAAGTAGCATGAATCCATCCTTTGAAAAGAAACGTCCAGAATGTGGGCATTATGGCGCGCCAGTTTAGCCGATAACAGCGGAATTAATAACTATGTATAAACCGAAATGGTTGTTTAATATCATCAGCCCTTATCTTTAAAACTAGACAGGAAGCCTGATATGGAAATTACGGAGATCAATCTTTACCCGCTCAAATCAGCACGCGGGCTGAGTCCTTCGCGGTGGGATCTGGATCAATTTGGCCTTGTGGATGACCGGCGCTGGATGGTAGTTAATTGCGAAGGTCAATTTATAACCGGACGGCGGCATCCTTTATTGACCACCATAGATGTAGCTCTTACAGAGCAGGGAATAGAGCTGCAACGCGTAGGCATGCCATCTTTGGAGGTTAAATTGCCCGATGCAGGCGCGAAACTACTGGAAGTGGTTGTTTGGGGGGACCAGGTCCAGGCGCAAGATGCTGGTGATGAAGCAGCAGCGTGGTTGGAATCGGTCTTGGAAAATCCATGCAGGCTGGTTTATATGCCCGCTGGGACACGTCGTCAGGTTGATACAGAATATGCGCAGCCGGGTGTTGTGACCTCGTTTGCGGATGGCTTCCCCCTGTTGCTTATCGGCCAGGCTTCCCTTGATGATCTCAACGCAAGATTGGATAAGCCGGTTCCTATGAGGCGCTTTCGTCCAAACCTTGTCGTATCGACGAAAACAGCCTTTGAGGAAGATCAATGGCAGGAGATTCGGGTTGGTGATCTGAGCTTTTCTGTTGTTAAGTCTTGCAGTCGTTGCATCCTGACCACGGTGGATCCTCAAACAGGCATCAAGGGCAAAGAACCTCTACAAACCCTGAGTACTTATCGGCGCCAAAAAGGGGGGGTTATGTTCGGACAAAACCTGGTTCATAAGGAGACGGGGACGTTGACAGTCGGTGATGAGGTCACCGTGGTCAGCTGAGTGCCCGAGCGTTTCAGTTCAGGCCTTGTCTTGAGCCGTAGCCATGATTGACCTCATCCATCGATAGCAGTTGGGTGGGGTTACCCAACTTATCGTCATAGATAACACTAAAACTCAGAACATTTTGAACATACTGGCGAGTTTCTTCAAAAGGAATGGTCTCAATCCAGATGTCAAAGGGGATCTCAGAGCCATTCTTGAGCCATTGCCGAACCCTGTGAGGGCCTGCGTTGTAAGCGGCGGTAGCGAGAACGCGATTACCGTTAAACTGTTTTAAAAGTTGAGCCAGATAACGGCTACCCAGTTTTATGTTAGTGGCAGGGTTGAGCAAATCGCGTTTGCCGCGGTAACTGAGTTTCCCTCGGCGAGCGACTTGTCGCGCTGTGCTGGGCATTAGCTGCAAAACTCCGAGAGCACCGGCACTGGAACGGGCGTCGTGCATAAAAGCACTTTCCTGCCGGGCAACCGCAAACACCCAGCTGCTATTTATGTTCTGGTGTTGGCTCTGTTTCAAGATCTTTTCTTTGTACGCGAGCGGGAATCGCAGCTCCATATCGTCCCACTGCTGGGCACTTATGGCGCTTCTGATAGCTTGATTGAACCATTTCCACTTATGGGCAATGCGAGCGGCCGCAATAAGCTCCGAGGTCGATAAACGGGAGGACAGGTAATGCCATTCTCGACGTGCTGAGGTCAGGTCGTTAAGTTGATAAAATTCGTGGGCTCGCTGAATAGCAGGCAAAGCCGAAACTGCGTCCAGTTCTGGTGGGGAGAGTCGGGCGGAATGATGGGTGATCTTATATTCGCTGCCAATGTGGGAGGCCGAGACAAAGCCGTAAAAGCTTCGATCATTGGCTAGTTCACGGTATTGGCGAGTGTAGTAATCTGGCGCCGGTACGGGTTCCAGGGCTTCCCGTGCGCGGACAGACCAGTATTTCCAGCGTAGATTCGATCGCTTGCTTTCGGGTAATTGGTCGATCCACTTGAGCACAGATGCCCAGTCTTGCTCCCGCAATGCCAGGCGTATTCTCCACTCAATAAGCTTTATGTTTTCTCCTTGATGGGTAACCTGCTCGATCCAGGGCAGTGCCTGATTATCAAACTGTTTGAGCATATATAAAGAGATGCGATCGTTAATGGTGCTCTCTCTATCCGGAGCGAAGGGGCGCTGGGCCTGGTATTGAACCCACAGATCGAGTGCCTGTGCCGGATCTTTGTAGGCTAATCGATGCAATCCGATATAGATGATATCGGTGAAACGGGAGCCAGATGGGGAGAAACGGAGCGTGTTGGCTAATTGCTCGGGACGGCGGTACACACTTCGATACAGCTGCCCTAGTGCCTTTTGATCTTCGGGCAGAAAACGAATCAGGTATTTACCAAGGGTGCCATTTCGTTTTTCGTAGGCCAGACCCATTCTCTGCCAAACCAGATCGGCGCTGAGTTCACCACTGCTGTGCCAAGCCTTAAACAGCGGGTCGCAGGCATCGGGACGTGACTTTCCGCTTAGCCAAAGCGTCTTGGCCCCAGACCAGGCCGATTGGTAATCAGATCGTGCCAGTTGTGCTCGATGCAGGTAACACCGGAGCGTGTCATTGGTTATGGCCGGGTCATAATGGTCTTCAAAGGCCCTCCAGTGGCTTTTCTGCCCCAGTTTTTTCAGCCAGGCCTGCTGCAAACGTTTGGTCACCGGTAGGTCCGGGTATTGACTGATAAAGTCTGCGATATCCTTGTTGGGTAGTGTGTAAAGGCGCCGCATCAGGTCACGATGCACAAGGTAGGGATAGAGCGGGTAGTGTGTCAGTTGTTTACGTAAACGCTTGTAGGTGCCTATTTTTCCCTTTGAAAGAGCATGCAGGGTCTGTTCGTACAGCACTCTCTCTTGATCGTAGTTCAGGGTTGCTTGCGGAATATTGGCAAAACCAGACAGGCTGCAAACTAAACCAGCCAACAGGATGGCAACAGAGGCGGCGCGGCGCATAAATGCTAGATACCTTTACGCAGTGTTTTTGAATACTTCATGTAATAAGAGTACCTGTTATTGCTTATGGAAAGTGGGTGAAATTGCCCAGTGATTAGATTTTTATATACTAAACAGCAATAACCAAGCATCACTTCTTAATAAGTAGTTATTTTCTAACGGCTTTTTAACCTGGTGTCATTAACTTTTTTGTTATTTCCAGTCGACTTCGATTTACCGACCCGCAGTGGTGTAGAATTCGCACCTCCTGAGCTTATCACTGAGAATTTTCATGCCCTTGTTACGTTTTGATGGTGTTAGTGCCGCTTATGGCGACACCCCCTTACTGGATGCTGTCGACTTTTCGATCTATCGCGGCGAGCGCGCCTGCTTGATTGGCCGTAATGGTGCTGGCAAATCGACCTTCCTGCGCCTTGTGGAAGGGGCGTTGGCCCCAGACAGTGGTAGCGTTTGGCGCCGCCCTGGCCTGGTGATTTCCCAGCTGCCACAGGAATTGCCCGACGCTGACGATAAGTTGGTGTTTGACGTGATTGCTGCAGGGTTGCCGGATGTAGGCTCATTATTGGCCGAGTATCACCATCTGATCATGGAGGTTGCCGAAGATCCTGGCAAAATGTCTCGCCTGGAAAGAGTTCAGGAGGAGCTGGAGGCCCGTGATGGCTGGGAATTTAATCAGCGCATAGAGCGTATTATTCAGCAGCTGGAACTGCCGGCTGATAAACCCATGGGGACTTTGTCCGGAGGCTGGCGCAGGCGGGTGATATTGGCTCAGGCTCTGGTGTCTAACCCTGATTTGTTGTTGCTTGATGAGCCAACCAACCACCTGGATATTTTAATGATCAAGTGGCTTGAAGAGCAGCTGCTGGATTTCCAGGGGGCAATTCTTTTTATTACTCATGACCGTACTTTTCTGCAAAACCTGGCGACGCGAATCATCGAACTTGACCGAGGCCATACTACTGAGTGGAAAGGTGATTACGCTGGTTTTCAGGTTCATAAGGCTCATCAGCTGGAGGTTGAAGAGCGACATAACGAGGAGTTCGACAAAAAGTTGGCCCAGGAAGAAACCTGGATTCGCCAGGGTATCAAGGCCCGTCGAACACGCAATGAAGGTCGTGTGCGAGCTTTGGAAGCCATGCGTCGGGAACGTGCGCAACGACGCGAACGGCAGGGCGACGCCAAATTCACCCTGGATCGAGCCGAACGCTCAGGAAAGTTGGTTGCCGAACTCAATAAGGTCAGTGTCGGCTTTGATAACAAGGCAGTTATCAGGGATCTGTCCCTGACCATCGTCAGGGGTGATAAGGTTGGCTTAATTGGTGCCAACGGCTGTGGTAAGAGTACCCTGCTGAAGTTGCTGCTGGGGCAGCTCAAACCGGACCAAGGCGAGGTAGAGCTAGGCACCAAGCTGGAAGTTGCCTATTTTGATCAATTAAGGGCCCAGCTCGATCTGGACAAAAGCGTGGTTGATAACGTGGCCGGAGGCCGCGAATCCATCACAATTAATGGTCGTGACCGCCACATTATCAGTTATCTGGGAGACTTCCTGTTCTCCGGAAGGCGGGCTCGAACCCCGGTTAAGGCGCTTTCTGGTGGTGAGCGTAACCGACTGCTGCTGGCAAAACTGTTCAGTAAACCGGCTAACCTGCTGGTACTGGATGAGCCGACCAATGATCTGGACGTAGAATCATTGGAGTTGCTTGAAGCGCTGCTGGTTGATTTCCCCGGAACGGTACTTTTAGTCAGCCACGACCGGGCATTCCTGGATAGTGTAGTGAGCAGCTCTGTTGTCTTTGAGGGGCAGGGCGTGATTAGAGAGTATGTTGGCGGCTTTTCTGACTGGATACACCAGGGAGGCAAGCTGGAGTCCTTGTTACCAGAAGCTGTAACGGTTGAATCTGCCACCCAGACATCCGTGTCTGCTCCCGTTGTAGAACCCAAAACCACAGGGGCAGCTCCACAAAAACCCAAAGTCAAACTAAGTTATAAACTGCAGAGGGAGTTGGAGCAGCTGCCTGAAGAGATTGAATTGTTGGAAACCGAGCTGGAGCAACTGCAAAACGAAAGTGCCGATGGTAACTTTTACCAGCAGGAGCGCGATCTAGTGGAGCGTAAGCTGGCAAGGTTAACCGAGCTTGAAACTGCATTGGAGCAGAAGATAGACCGCTGGGCTGAGCTGGAAGCAATGGTGTCCGGTGAAGCCGGCTAGATTCGAGGATCACTATGTCGATTGAGTACACATTCAAATTGGAGCACAACCTTGAGCTGCATTACGAAATAGATATAGATCGAGCCGAAGATAGCGAGCGTGATCTGACGTTTGAGCCCGAGTGGACCGAGTTAAAACACAGTCGTTGCACCAACTGCCCGCTTGATGAGACGAAGCACAGCCATTGTCCGGTCGCGTTGGATTTGCGGCAGGTGGTTGATGATTTTAAGGATCTCCCCTCTATGAAGAAGGCTTCAGTCACTGTTGTTAGTGAAGAACGGGAGTATATGAAGATGGTTGGCCTGGAAGAGGGGTTGCGAGCGCTGATGGGGTTGATAATGGCGTCCAGCAACTGCCCTGTACTGGAAAAGCTAAAGCCCATGGCCCGCCATCACCTGCCATTCTCCACGATGGATGAGTTTATTTTACGCTCGGTTTCCATCTACCTTACCCAGCAATACTTTATACATCGAGATGGGGGAGAGCCCGATTGGGATCTCAAGGGGCTGGTTGCCAACAACAAGGAATTGCAATTGGTCAACCAAGCGTTCTGGCAAAGAATCCATTCAGCTTGTGGAGAAGACTCGAATCTTAAAGCCCTGCTGAGCTTTTTTACGCTATCTTCCAGTGTTTCCTATTCGCTGGAAACTCAGCTGCAGAAACTGCGTCGGGAATTTATGTAATCACATCAGGTTGGTCGATGCGGCCAAACGTCTGAAGACCGCATCGATACCTCTATCTAATCACCGACCCTTACGGCCAGAAGGTCACAGCTGGCACCGTGCAATATGCTGGTAGAGGTGGACCCGAGGATTAAGGCGAGGCCATGACGTCCATGGCTGCCAACAACGATCAGATCTACGTCAAACTCATTCGCCATACGATGAATCTCTTTCTCTGGCCTGCCATAGACAACATGCTGTTCGCCTCTTGCGACATCAATGGTAGAGGCCAGGCTGTCGATTTTCTGGCGTGCCTGGTCAGTGATCTCCTCCTGTAAGGACGAAAGGTCTAGAGGGATGTCGCTACCATAAGCTACGCTGAGAGGCTCTACGACATGAACCAAAGTAAGCTTGGCATCGTTATTTCGGGCGATTTCCTGTGCCTTTTCAAGTACAGTATCGGCCTCTTCGGTCAGGTCGACCGCAACCAGAATATGTTTGTACTGACCCATTCTTTCCTCCTGTTTACAAGCTTTTGTCCAGTGTAATCCATAAGGTGCGACATTATCATGACTTACCTCATCATAGCAGTAGTGCTGTTATACCTGATTGGCACCATCACCTGGGTTATGCCGTCTCGCAGGGATAAGAAGCTCGCAGGAATGCGCTCCCGGGCTCGTGATCTTGGGTTTCAGCTCCAATACAAAAATGAAGAATTGAACCGTGAATTGAATCGCGGTCATGGTGCTGTCGCTTATATGCGTTATTTGCGACTAAGACCAACACCACTGGATGATGCAGAAGCCTTACGCCTGATTCGGTTGCCAGAAGTGGATAGCCCTGTAACAGGGTGGCGCATCGACAGCCTTTATGAAGAGATGATGGTGCCAGCTCTTAATGAGATTCTGTCCCAACTGCCAAAAGATGTCTTTGCGGTAATGATCGGCCCGGGGGCGGTGTTTATCGACTGGCAGGAACGCGCGGAAGTGGAAGCCGTTGATCGATTGCATGAGCTTATGGGTGAGTTGCTGAAGGTTCCTCTGATGACTAACAGGCAATAAGCAGGGCTTATACCTGTTGCTCTATTTTGTTTTAGATTGTCTTTGTAACATATTGATAATAATAGAGTATGTTGGATGCTCGTACTTGTTTGTTGTTGCTTCACGGAACTGTTTTAAAACTCCCGGTCTAAAATGGACAGTTGACAAAAAGGGCGATTTAAAAGAAGGTGTCCAGCTCAATTCAAACGCTTGTATGAAAGTGCAGTTTTTGACTTGGCTAACAATAAAGGCTTGATAGCAGGCCTATGGGGCTGTCTACCCTGTGTGGGTAAAATGTTTGATGTACCAGGTTGGGTGGCCGGCAAGCGGCCCAACGGACAGCACAAAGAATAACTTGCCTAACTCTAGTGTGGAGAATCAGTTGATGATTTACGAAGGTAAAGCCATCACGGTGAAACCGGTCGAAAATGGCGTAGCAGAGCTAAATTTCGACCTCCAGGGCGAATCCGTTAATAAATTCAATGAGTTAACCCTTAATGAGCTGAAAGATGCTGTAGCGGCTCTTCAGTCAGACAGTTCTGTTAAAGGGTTGATTGTCACCAGTGCCAAAGACGTGTTTATCGTTGGTGCCGATATTACCGAATTCCTGGTTAACTTCAGCCAGCCCGAAGAGGAATTGCTCAAGGGTAATCTTGAAGTCAATCAGATCTTCAATGGTTTCGAAGACCTTGATTTCCCCACAGTGACAGCAATTAACGGTATCGCACTGGGTGGCGGTTTTGAGATGTGTCTCGCTTCTGACTACCGTGTTATGTCAACCGCTGCCAAAGTTGGTTTGCCAGAAGTTAAATTGGGTATTTATCCTGGCTTCGGTGGCACAGTTCGTTTACCGCGAGTGGTAGGTGCGGATAACGCCGTAGAATGGATCGCATCCGGTAAAGAACAGCGCCCGGATGCCGCCCTCAAAGCGGGTGCAGTCGATGCTGTAGTGGAACCTGAGCAGTTGCGTCAAGCGGCTCTGAACCTGGTGCAGCGGTGCATCGAGGGCGAGCTGGACTATAAAGCCAAGCGTCAAGTCAAGTTGGAGAAGCTGCAGCTGAATCCGATGGAAGCCATGATGTCGTTTGAAAGTGCCAAGGGCTTTATCGCTGGTCAGGCGGGTCCTCATTACCCTGCACCGGTTGAAGCGGTTAAAACCATCCAGAAAGCTTCTGGTATGGGTCGTGACAAAGCGCTGGAAGTCGAAGCCAAAGGCTTCGTCAAGCTGGCTAAGACCGATGTGGCTGCGAGCTTGATTGGTCTGTTCCTGAACGACCAGGCGTTGAAGAAGAAAGCCAAGCATTACGAATCCCAATCCGCACCGGTAGAGCGCGCAGCTGTATTGGGTGCTGGCATTATGGGGGGCGGAATCGCTTACCAGTCAGCCTTGAAAGGCACACCCATCCTGATGAAAGATATCGCCCAGGAAGGTATCGATCTGGGCTTGAGCGAGGCATCCAAGCTGCTGGTTAAGCAGTTGGGTCGTAAGCGCATCAAGCCGGAAAAAATGGCTTCTGTCCTGAATGCTATCGTTCCTACCCTGAACTATGGCGACTTCAACACCGTTGACGTTGTGGTTGAAGCAGTTGTTGAGAACGTTAACGTCAAGAAAGCCGTTCTTGCCGAATGTGAAGATAACATCGGCGAAGACAAGTTCCTGACCTCCAACACATCCACCATCTCGATCACCGAGCTGGCTACCGGATTGAAGCGTCCAGAAAACTTCTGCGGCATGCACTTCTTTAACCCGGTTCATATGATGCCACTGGTTGAGGTTATTCGCGGCGAAAAGACCAGCGATAAGACCATCGCAACCGTGGTTAATTACGCCAAGAAGATGGGTAAGACTCCGGTCGTTGTTAATGACTGCCCTGGTTTCATGGTTAACCGTGTACTGTTCCCATATTTCGGCGGTTTTGCTGCCTTAATGCGCGACGGCGCTGACTTCCAGAAGGTCGATAAGGTTATGGAGCGTTTCGGCTGGCCTATGGGTCCTGCTTACCTGATGGATGTTGTCGGTATTGATACCGGACAGCACGCTGAAGGAGTTATGGCGGAAGGGTTCCCTGAGCGTATGGGGCGTGACTTCAAGAGTGTTGGCGACGTTATGTTCGAGAACAAGCGTTTCGGTCAGAAGACCAATGCCGGTTTCTACAAGTATGAAACTGACAAGCGCGGTAAGCCGAAGAAGGTTGTCGACGAGGCTACCTACGAACTATTGAAGCCTATCTGTGCTGAGCCAAAGGATTACAGTGACGAAGATATCATCGCTCGTATGATGATTCCTCTGTGCCTGGAAACAGTTCGCTGCCTGGAAGATAACATTGTCGAATCTGCCGCTGATGCGGATATGGCCCTGATCATGGGTATCGGTTTCCCACCATTCCGCGGTGGTGCGTTGAAGTATATCGATTCCATGGGCGTTGCCGCGTTCTGCGAGTTGGCCGACAAGTACGCCGACTTGGGTCCGCTTTACCACCCCACCGAAGGACTTCGCGAAATGGCCAAGGCCGGCAAGTCTTTCTTTGGTAACTAACAGCACAGATTCAAAAGCGAGAAACAAGCTATGAGTTTAAATCCTAGAGACGTAGTAATCGTCGATTTTGGACGCACCCCCATGGGGCGCTCCAAGGGTGGCATGTACCGCAATGTGCGTGCTGAAAACCTGTCCGCCAACTTGATCACGGGACTGCTGGAGCGTAATCCAGCTATCAACCCTGCTGAAGTTGAGGATGTTATTTGGGGTTGCGTTAACCAAACTCTGGAACAGGGCTGGAACATCGCCCGTATGGCCTCCCTGATGACGCCAATTCCTCACACTTCTTGCGGTCAAACCGTAAGTCGTTTGTGTGGCTCTTCCATGTCAGCCCTGCATACCGCAGCGCAAGCCATTATGACCGGTAACGGTGATGTGTTTGTTATCGGTGGTGTCGAGCACATGGGCCACGTAGGTATGATGCACGGCGTTGATCCAAACCCCCATATGAGCCTCTATGCCGCCAAGGCTTCTGGCATGATGGGCCTGACCGCCGAAATGCTGGGAAAAATGCACGGTATTACTCGTGAAGCTCAAGACCAGTTCGGTGCGCGTTCTCATCAGCGTGCTCATGAAGCTACTCTTGAGGGTCGCTTCCGTGACGAAATTATCCCGATGGAAGGCCATGATGCCGAGGGTAACCTTTGCGTCTTCAAGGACGATGAAACCATTCGTCCAGAGACCACCGTTGAGTCTCTGTCCCAGCTGAAGCCTGTCTTCAACCCCAAGGGCGGTACTGTTACGGCGGGTACTTCATCACAGATCACCGATGGTGCGTCCTGTATGATCGTTATGTCTGCTCAACGCGCTCAGGACCTCAATCTTGAGCCGATGGCAGTTATTCGCTCTATGGCTGTTGCCGGGGTTGATCCTGCCATCATGGGTTATGGTCCTGTTCCTGCCACTCAGAAAGCACTCAAACGTGCCGGTCTGAGCATCGATGACGTTGATTACTTTGAGCTGAACGAAGCCTTTGCTGCGCAGGCGCTTCCAGTGCTCAAGGATCTCAAGGTTCTCGACAAAATGGACGAAAAGGTCAACCTTAATGGTGGTGCAATTGCATTGGGTCACCCGTTCGGTTGCTCCGGCGCCCGTATTTCAGGTACGCTGCTTAACGTTATGAAGCAGAATAGTGGCACCGTGGGTGTATCCACTATGTGTATCGGACTGGGGCAGGGTATTACGACCGTTTTCGAACGCGTCTAACCCTTAACGCCAGAAAGAGCCGGAGCTTGTCTCCGGCTTTTTTGTTGGGATTTGAAACTAATGAAAAGTTGTAAGCCGGGTGTTTACCGCCATTACAAAGGCAATGAATATCTCGTCACGGGTGTGGCACTTCATTCTGAAACGGAAGAGCCCCTGGTGGTCTACCAGGCTCTTTATGGAGAGCGAGGTTTATGGGTTCGCCCGCTGGATATGTTCACCTCAGAAGTGACCTTGGAAGGCGAGTCTTGCCCTCGTTTTGAGTGGGTAAGGGATTAAACCTTATTAATTACAAAGGGGTAGAACGGCGGTTTCTTCTTGACCCGCTGTTAGTCTGCCCTTATATATGTCGCTGCTTTACTATAACTTTGCTTAATTGTGTCATCAGGTAAGGTGGCATACCACATTCTCCATGAAGTTAGGATTCTATGGGTAAATCACTAGTCATCGTCGAGTCTCCCGCAAAAGCCAAGACAATCAACAAATACCTTGGTCGGGATTTTGTCGTTAAATCCAGCGTCGGGCATATTCGGGATCTGCCCACCAGTGGTGGGGCACGAAAACCCATTGACGCCAAAGCGCGGGCAAAAGCTGCTGCTATTACGCGCAAGATGAGCCCTGAACAAAAAGTGATCCATAAGCAGAAAAAGGCTCGCGAGCAGCTGATTTCAAGGATGGGCGTGGACCCTGAGAATGGGTGGAAGGCGAACTACCAGATTTTGCCTGGCAAAGAAAAAGTAGTAGATGAGCTGCGCCGTCTCGCCAAAGATGCTGACAAAATCTATCTCGCGACTGATTTGGACCGCGAGGGAGAGGCCATTGCCTGGCACTTACGGGAAGCTATTGGTGGCGATGACAGCAAATACCGCCGCGTCGTTTTTAACGAAATTACCAAAAAGGCGATTCAAGAGGCCTTTAAAGAGCCTTCGTCTCTGGACATTAATCGGGTCAATGCCCAGCAGGCACGTCGTTTTCTGGATCGGGTAGTGGGTTATATGGTATCGCCGCTGCTTTGGGCAAAAATTGCCCGTGGCCTTTCCGCCGGTCGTGTGCAGTCTGTAGCGGTCAAATTAGTGGTGGAGCGTGAGCGCGAAATTCGAGCCTTCGTACCCGAAGAGTTTTGGGAAGTGGATGCCGATTGTTCCAGCCCTTCGAAGGATGCGCTCAAACTGGCTGTCACCAAGCATAATGGCAAAGGGTTTCGTCCAACCAGTAAGGAGCAAACCGATCAGGCCCTGGATGAGCTTTCCAGCGCTACTTACCGGATCGCCAAAGTAGAAGAGAAGCCCACTTCCAGCAAACCTAATGCACCCTTTATCACTTCAACCCTGCAACAGGCTGCCAGTACACGCCTGGGTTTCAGTGTAAAGAAAACCATGATGCTGGCCCAGCGACTCTATGAAGCGGGGCATATTACCTATATGCGTACCGATTCTACCAATCTCAGTGAAGAGGCGGTTGCCGCCTGCCGTGACTTTATCGTTGATCAATACGGCAAGGAATACCTGCCTGATGCACCGATCAGCTATAGCAGTAAAGAGGGTGCTCAGGAAGCGCACGAAGCGATACGGCCATCATCGGTATTGACCGATTCCGGCATGCTGTCGGCGATGGAATCCGACGCAGTACGTTTGTACGATCTTATCTGGCGACAATTTGTTGCCTGTCAAACGAACCCTGCCCGTTACCTTAGTACCAGCGTAGTGGTTGAGGCTGGAAGTTTTGAATTGCGCACTAAAGGTCGTGTATTGCTGTTTGATGGTTTTACTCGAATTTTGCCTCCCGGAGGTAAAAAAGCTGAAGATGTCATTTTGCCCAAACTCACGCAGGGTGAAACTTTGTCATTGATCAAGCTTAATCCTGAACAGCATTACACCAAACCGCCCGCTCGTTTTAGTGAGGCTGCATTGGTCAAAGAGCTGGAGAAAAAAGGCATAGGCCGACCCTCTACCTATGCTTCGATTATTTCTACCATTCAGGATCGCGGCTATGTCTCTCTAAAGCAAAAGCGATTTTATGCTGAAAAAATGGGTGATATTGTCACCGACAGGTTAACCGAATCGTTTACAGACCTGCTGGATTACGGCTTTACTGCGCGTATGGAGGAGGAGCTGGATGAGGTGGCCTCCGGCGAATTTGATTGGAAATCGTTACTAAATGATTTTTACAAGCAGTTCAGTGGCCAGCTTGTTGATGCGGAGCAGGCCGAAGCGGGTATGCGCGCCAACTTGCCAACACCAACGGACATAAAGTGCACCGATTGTGGCCGGGACATGCAGATCCGTACGGCGAGTACAGGTGTATTTATGGGCTGTTCGGGTTATGCCTTGCCTCCCAAGGAGCGCTGCAAGAACACGGTAAACCTGATTCCGGGTGAAGAAGCCATTGCTCTTGATGATGATGAGGCCGAGGTCAAGGCCTTACGTGCCAAGCATCGCTGTAAGATATGCGGCACCGCTATGGAAAGTTACTTGATTGATGAGTCTCGTAAGTTGCATGTCTGTGGTAATAACCCGGACTGCTCCGGTTATGAAGTGGAGCAGGGGCAGTTCAAGATAAAGGGCTATGAAGGTCCAGTTCTGGATTGTGATAAATGTGGTGCAGAGATGCAGCTCAAGAGTGGTCGCTTTGGTAAATACTTTGGTTGTACCAATAGCGAATGCAAGAATACTCGCAAGTTGCTGAAAAGCGGAGAGGCGGCTCCACCCAAGATGGACCCGATTCCTATGCCGGAATTGAGCTGTCAGAAGGTTGATGATACCTATATCCTTCGCGACGGTGCGGCCGGGTTGTTTCTTGCTGCCAGCCAGTTTCCCAAAAACCGGGAGACCCGAGCACCCCTGGTTGCCGAGCTTGTGCCTCACCAGGCTGCATTGGACCCTAAATACCATTTCTTGCTGGATGCTCCCAGGAAGGATCCTGACGGCAACCCCTCAATCATCCGTTACAGTCGCAAAACCAAGCAACAGTATGTGATGAGTGAAGTTGATAGTAAGGCCTCCGGTTGGAAGGCAATATTCCAGGACGGTACCTGGGTAGAAGAGGGCAAGCCTCGTAAGAAGAAAGCGTGATCGATTATTCGCACATAACCAACCGTTCCCTGCATCAGGTCTGGTTGTTGCTGGGGGAGTGGGCAGAGAGGGGGGCAGATGCTGCTCTCTCTGATGCCTATGCTGAAGCAGTTCTTAGGGGATTGGATTCTGCGTATGGTGCACTTTGTGCCGAGCTCGCCGGGCAGTGCGGCTACAATGCCAAACTTGAAAACATCGATAAAACTCTTTTTGAACTTCGTCGAGCAGGGCTGTATAGCCCAGAGCTCAATGAGCTTCAGCAGCTCTCGATTGATTCAGGCTCCTGGCTGCATTCAATGCTAAATGCAAGAGTGTCTTATTGCACGGGTGGCTTGACGAGGGCTATTGCAGTTTCTGGCGGGGTCGATGTCGATCAGTGCCGACAATGGCACCGTTTGTTGGGTGAGCTTATCAGACGAATGCGTGAAACTTCTGAAGAGTGTTAAAGCGCTACTGTAGTGGTCAGTTAGGGAAAGTGATAGACTAGCCGGCCCTAACGCGAGAGTAGTACGTCATGCCCGCTTCCTATCTTGAAATTGTCGAGCTTCCTTCCGGTGAGATCGTTCTGCAGCGCTCTGACGAAGAGGAACCTCTTGTCACCATTAACTTCTCTGAAGAAGCCAAGCTTTTTCTGCAAGAGGGTCATGTTGAGGTGGCCAAGGCCATGATCAATGCCGGTATTGCTATGGTTGGCAGCATGGCAGAAGGTGCCTCCGAAGTTGAAGCGCCGCGAACCGTTCACTAATATCTTCTGTAATCTGGCACCTCTCTTTCTATAGAGGTGCCAACTCTCACCAAACGCCTTATGCTACCG
Organism: Aestuariirhabdus haliotis; assembly: GCF_023509475.1. Classification (NCBI taxonomy): domain Bacteria; kingdom Pseudomonadati; phylum Pseudomonadota; class Gammaproteobacteria; order Oceanospirillales; family Aestuariirhabdaceae; genus Aestuariirhabdus; species Aestuariirhabdus haliotis. Next base: position 109,882 of record NZ_JAKSDZ010000003.1, read on the forward strand.
CCCGCATTCTAAGTGCGATCCAGGCTTTTCTAGCGTCGAATTACACCAACACTTAGCCCTTCAATTTCGAAGTCGTCTTGGCTCAAGTCCACGTTGATGGGTTCGAACTCTTCGTTTTCAGGGAAAAGAGTGACCTTGTTGCGGCTCTTATGGAACCGTTTTACCGTAACCTCATCACCAACCCTGGCCACAACAACCTGTCCGTTACGAACGCTTTGGGTTTTGTGAACCGCAAGCAGATCGCCATCCAGGATGCCAATATCACGCATGCTCTCGCCTTTAACCCGGAGCAGGTAATCGGCATTGGGATTGAAAAACTCGGATTTAACCGGGCAGTGCTCCTCTATGTGCTCAATCGCCAGTATAGGGCTTCCAGCGGCTACCTGACCCACGATAGGAAGGCCGTCCTCTTCCGATTCAGGAATGCGAATGCCTCTGGATGCACCAGCAATGATCTCTATGGCACCCTTTCTGGCTAATGCTTTTAGGTGTTCCTCGGCGGCATTGGGTGAGCGAAATCCAAGTTGTTTGGCGATATCTGCTCGCGTGGGGGGGAAACCTTTTTCATCGATATAAGATTTAATAAATTCCAGAATTTCTGCTTGCCGTGCTGTTAGTTTTTGCATGAGGTTGCCTGTAAGTATGGTTTTTTATACAGCTACTGGAATTATATACAGTTTTTCTCGGTTGGCAAACGCGGCGTATGAACAGCGTCTTATTTAGTCGCTCCAAGCAGGTGAAATTATTGACTTTATATCTAGGCAAACGTATGTTTGAAACGGTCGTACATTCATCAACTCAACTATTAAGAACAATAAAAGATGGCTCAATCCAAAACCGTAGTTCGCATATTGGATGCAGCAGAGCAACTATTTGCCGAGAAGGGATTTGCCGAAACCTCTCTACGTACCATAACCAGTCAGGCAGGGGTTAATCTTGCCGCTGTTAATTATCACTTTGGTTCCAAAAAGGCGCTTATCCAAGCAGTTTTTTCTCGTTTTCTCGATCCCTTTTGTGAGTTGTTGGATGCCGAACTCGAGCGATTGGAAACACAAAGCAACGGCCAGCCTACCGATATAGAAGCCTGCTTAAAGTTACTGGTTGAGACTGCGCTGCGAGTTGAGTCTCGCTCCGAAAATGATCTCTCTGTTTTTATGCGCTTGCTGGGGCTGGCGTTTTCTCAGTCACAAGGGCACCTTCGTCGTTACATGAGAAGCGCCTATTCTGACGTTTTTGTTCGTTATATGAGCTTGTTGACGGCCTCGGTTCCTGGCCTTACCCCTGCAGATCTCTATTGGCGAGTCAATTTTATGCTGGGAAGTCTGGCTTTTACCATGTCCGGTTTCGATGCCATGCAAGCCATCTCTGCTCGTGATTACAATGACAATCCTTCGGTTGCCAGTATTCTTCATCGAATGGTTCCCTTTCTGGCATCAGGCATGCGTCATTAACCCCTTCTACAGTTCCACTTGGTGCTGTTTTTAAGTAGTCTGAAGCGCTGGACTCGAGGGGATTTTGTTGGCCATCTACATTTCTATTGCTCAGCAGCTGTTACGTCATAAATCAGACTCGATGGTGGACTTTACTGTGCCAATTTCAAGCGCCTCCAACGGCGCTGGTCAGTCCCGTGGCAGTGAGCAAACGCCGCTTGGAAAGCACTATATCCGCGCAAAAATTGGTGACGGGTTACCCCTCAACTCGGTCATGGTTGGTCGTCGGCCCACAGGTGAGATCTATTCGCCCGAATTAGCGCAAGCCTTCCCGAACAGGGATTGGATTCTGACCCGGATCCTATGGCTTTGCGGTACTGAACCCGGCGTAAACCGTCTTGGTGATGTCGACTCGATGGCTCGATATATCTACATACATGGCACACCTGATACAGAACCTATGGGTGTTCCCAAATCCCATGGCTGTATTCGCCTGCGTAATCAGGATCTGGTGATGCTGTATGACCGTGTTAGTGTCGGGGAGTCCGTTATTATTTCCAATTCAACATTGTAAAAGGAGAAAGGGTTGATCTGCCCAGGACCATTAATGCTTGACCTTGAAGGCACAAGCCTGACAGAACAAGAGTCTGAACTATTGCAGCGTCCTGCCTGTGGTGGAGTCATTCTTTTTACTCGTAATTTTTCCAGTCGTGCCCAAATTGTCGAGTTAACAGATTCTATTCGAACGATTCAATCTGATTTGCTGATTGCGGTCGATCATGAAGGCGGACGAGTACAACGTTTTCGGGATGGCTTTACCAGAATCCCTGCCATGGGATGCTTTGAGCAGCATTACCTTCGAAACAAGCCTGCAACGCTGCAGCTGGTAGAGGATGTTGGATGGCTGCTAGCAGCCGAGCTCTTGGCCTGCGGTATCGATTTCAGTTTTACTCCGGTGCTGGATCTGGATTTCAAGCGCAGTGACGTGATTGGTGATCGCGCATTTTCGTCAAATCCTGAGCATGTTGCTGATCTGGCTGGTGCTTTGATTCGAGGGATGCACGGCGCTGGAATGGTCAGCACTGGTAAGCATTTTCCGGGTCATGGCTGGGTGGTCGCTGATTCCCACGTGGCAGTTCCCAGGGATGAACGCGATTTTGAAGCTATATTATCGCAAGACCTGAAGCCGTTTATGGCATTGTGTGAACAGGGCCTCGATGCGGTTATGCCAGCCCATGTAATCTACGAAAAGGTCGATGCTTTGCCGGCGGGTTTTTCACCGTACTGGCTTCAAAATGTATTGCGTACCCAGCTTGAATTTGACGGGGTGATCTTTAGTGATGATCTCTCCATGGAGGGTGCGAGTACAGCTGGTAACTATGCCGAAAGGGCGCGCAGTGCCTTAGCCGCCGGCTGCGACATGGTGTTGGTGTGCAACAATCCTGATGGCGCGAGGGAAGTGCTGGAGTTTCTCGAACGTGACGAGGTTGAGCCGAGTCATCGACTGGCTTCTTTACGGGGTAATCTCAGTTCAAAACGGGACGTTGAGCGCCAGCAACGCGTGATTGCTGAGCTAGACAAATTATAGGGAGATGGGTGAATAATTATGAAGGAGTATTTGCAGGGTTTTGGCTCTCTGGTCAAGGAGTGGGATGTATGGACTTACGAAGTGTTTTTGGTGGTCTCCCTGACCCTGATTGCCCAGTACATAGCTACTCTGGTATTACGCCAACTCAGTAAGCAAACCGAGCGCACCCAGAATCGTTGGGACGATGTCATTATCAAGGCTGCAGAAAAGCCGCTATCGTTCCTTATCTGGGTAATTGGTTTCGGTTGGGCGATTGATATTGCCCATAGCGGGTCGGGCGTTCACCTCTTTGATGCTATCGACTCGGTACGGGATGTGCTGGTTGTCTGGCTGTTGGCCTGGTTTCTGGTGCGCCTGGTGCGTGGGGCAGAGGAGGTGCTGGGCAAGGGGGATATCCGAGGTAAGTCCGTCGATGAAACCTCACTTCAGGCGATCAGCAAGCTGCTAAGGGCTTCGATTATCATCACGGCAAGTCTGGTTGCCTTGCAAACTCTGGGTTACAGCATATCCGGCGTATTGGCCTTTGGCGGTATCGGGGGGATAGCGATTGGTTTTGCTGCCAAAGACTTGTTGGCCAACTTTTTTGGTGGATTGACAATTTATCTGGATCGCCCCTTCAAGGTGGGGGACTGGATCCGCTCGCCTGACAAGCAAATCGAAGGCACCGTTGAGTACATCGGCTGGCGTCAAACTCGCATCCGTACCTTCGACAAGCGTCCGCTGTATGTGCCGAATTCCACCTTCACCAGTATTTCGGTTGAGAACCCATCGCGCATGAGCAATCGACGCATCTATGAAACCATTGGCTTGCGTTACGATGATTCCCAGAAAGTTGAAGCCATTATTCGGTTGGTAAAAAACTTTCTGCAACAGCATCCAGCCATCGATACCAATCAAACTCTAATCGTTAACTTCAATAGCTTCGGCCCATCTTCACTCGATTTCTTCGTCTACTGTTTCACCAAGACCACAAACTGGGTTCAGTACCATGAAATCAAGCAGGAAATATTGCTGGGTATTATGTCTATTATCGATCAAGAAAATGCTGAGATAGCTTTTCCAACACGAACGCTTCACGCTCCGGAAATTGAGGCTTTTGTCTCAGCGAATAATGCCCCTGAGCCGTCAACCCGCACGATCAAGGAAGGGTCTTTATGAGCATCACGGCAATTATTGGAGGGTCGGGGCTTTATGAGCTGGAAGGTCTGAATAACCGATCGGAGATAGTATCGATCGATACTCAATGGGGAGAAGCCTCAGCCACCATCGTATACGGTGAACTCAATGGGGCCGAAGTCATGTTTCTGGCCCGTCACGGTATTCCTCATCGTATTCCTCCGCATAAAGTCAATTATCGTGCAAACTTGCAAGCCTTGAAGGATGCCGGGGCCGATAGAATAATTGCAATTAATGCGGTCGGTGGTATTCACACGGAAATGGGTCCCGAAGTATTGGTCGTGCCGGATCAAATCATTGATTACAGTTGGGGGCGTGAGCATACGTTTTTTGCCGAAAATTTGACTGAGGTGGTACACGTTGATTTCAGTCAACCATACAGCGAGTCTCTGAGGCAGCAGTTGTTGTTGGCTGCCAAACGCCTTCGGCTTGATGTTGTCGAACGGGGTGTTTACGGTTGCACCCAGGGACCACGTCTCGAAAGCGCTGCCGAGGTCGATCGACTCGAACGTGACGGTGTCGATATCATCGGTATGACGGCCATGCCGGAAGCTGCGCTTGCCAGAGAATTAGAGATGGAATACGCCACTCTGGCGTTGGTTGTCAACTGGGCTGCCGGTAGAACCGAGCAACCCATTACCATGGATGATATTCATCAGGTCATCGCTAGTGGGATGTCTCAGGTCACTAGCTTATTGAGCGAAACCCTGAAGGCAGGGTAGCCCTGAAACCTCTATTGGGTCGTTTGCGTTGTTGTCTGGGAGGTATCCTGCTGCTCGGCCGTTTCAGCAGAAAGTTCCTCCTCTAACGCCAAGGGGGGCTCGGTGTGTTCAAAGGGGGTGATTTTGACCAACACCCCAATAACCGGCGAATCGAGGTAATGCAGTTCGTTACTGCGCATTCGCCGACTTTCCTGAAGATCGAAACGTCGCAAGGGTTCGTAGCCGTTCTGTGAGCCAGCATTGGCTGGTGTTAACAGGTTAGCTTCATTGCTGATGTAGTCATCCGGAATCTCGCTGGCCAGATTCTGGAAAGGCTCGTATTCAGTCAGTGAAAGCTGTGTGGTGATGTGCAGATAGCGTTTTAGCGAAAAACGTACCGACCCTGTTAGCACAGGCTGGTCGGCATAGCGTTGGCCCCCTTCGATTCGGATCCATGGAGCTTCTGAGGACTCAACCATCGGTTGCCGCCAAGCCTGATGAAACAATACCTGATAATCTCCCGCTTTTTGCAGTCGGGCCGATTTGTCGGTGAGTTGCAGTGATGGTTCAGCTAGCAATACCCAGGCGGATGCTGCATTTGTACTGCCTGATCGGCCGGTATCCTGAGCGGGTATTTGAGTACTGTAGAAAGCTTGCCCGTCTGCGTGTCTCAGCTGGATGAGCGTCGATTCTTGAACCTCGGTTGCCGTTATTTGTTGCTCAGGGGCAGTGTCGGCTTCGGCTTCATATTGCGCATTGTCATGTTCGCTGACAATTACCGGCTCAACGTCCTCAGCGAAGCTTTGCTGCTCAGTGACACTGTTGTCCAGGTACCGTTCTGTCCATTGTTCATCGCTATTGGGATCCTGGTGCTCGAATACGATCAGTTCAACCTGAAACCAGCGGGCTTCATCGGTTTCTGAGGCCATCGTAGGGGCTATTCCCAGCAGGGTCGTAATGGCGATAGCAGGCAGTGAGCAGAGGATCTTGAGAAAAAATGATTTCATGATGCGGTTAATAAGCCCATTAGTTGTTCGGTGCGTTCGAAGCGCTGTTCAATGCTGTCCATATCCAGGCCGTATTTCAGCACAGTGGCGCCTTCAAGGCGATATTTCTGAGGCTGTGATTGGACCAACTTCACGATTGTTAGCGGATCGACCCTTGTCTGGCCGCCAAACTCAATGCGTCCACCTTTGGCCGAGGCCTCTATTTTCTTGATGCCCAGCGCCGCCGCTTGCAGTTTTAACTCGGTAGCTCGGAAAAGGTGTTTGGCGTTATTGGGCAATAACCCAAAGCGATCTATCATCTCTACCTGTAGTTCTCTGAGAGTGCTGTTATCCGTTGCGCTGGCGATGCGTTTGTAGAGAATCAAACGGCCATGAATGTCTCCCACATAATCATCGGGAATCAAAGCGGGTACGCGAAGATTGATTTCTGGCCCCTGGTCTGGCTCTAAGGTTGTGTCCGGTGTTTCTCCTTTGCGGATGGACTCTACGGCGCGTTCCAGCATCTCCATGTAAAGACTAAAACCTACGGTTTCAATTTGCCCACTCTGATCATCCCCGAGGAGCTCTCCGGCACCACGGATTTCCAGATCATGGGTAGCCAGGGTAAAGCCAGCGCCCAGATCCGCGGCGGCTGAAATGGCTTCAAGCCGCTTTTGTGCGTCTTTTGTCAGAGCCTTGGGGTTGGGTGTTAAAAGGTACGCATAAGCCTGGTGGTGAGAACGACCCACACGGCCTCGTAGCTGGTGCAGTTGCGCGAGCCCAAACTTGTCAGCTCGGTCGATAATAATGGTGTTGGCGCTTGGGACGTCGATACCGGTTTCAATAATGGTCGTGCAAACCAGCACATTGAAACGTTTGTGGTAAAAGTCTGACATGACTTGCTCGAGTTCACGCTCGCGCATTTGCCCGTGACCAATACCAATTCTGGCCTCTGGTACCAGCTCAGCCAGTTCGCGGGCGACCCGTTCGATGCTTTTGACTTCGTTGTGCAGGTAGTAAACCTGTCCGCCACGCAGCAGCTCTCGTAATATGGCCTCTTTAGTGACCGAATCGTCTTGCTGGCGGACAAAGGTGTTAACCGATAGACGCCTCGCGGGCGGAGTGGCAATGATCGACAGATCCCGCAAGCTGGCCATCGCCATATTAAGGGTTCGCGGAATCGGTGTTGCTGTCAGGGTCAGTATATCCACTTCGGCCCTGAGGGATTTGAGTCGTTCTTTTTGCCGAACCCCGAAGCGATGCTCTTCGTCGATGATTAGCAGGCCCAGCTGCTTAAACTTCAGTTCCGCCTGTAAAATTTTATGAGTGCCGATAACAATATCGACATTCCCCTCAGCAATCTTTTGTTGGATATCGCTGATCTGCTTCGCACTCTTGAAACGGGACATCACTTCGACATTGACCGGCCAGTCGGCAAAACGGTCGCGAAAGCTCTCATAATGCTGTTGCGCCAACAAGGTCGTCGGTACCAAAATAGCCACCTGGCGGTTGCTTTGTACCGCAAGAAATGCGGCCCGCATCGCGACTTCGGTTTTACCGAAGCCGACATCACCACAGACCAAACGGTCCATAGGGCGTTCGGCGGCCATGTCCTTAATAACCGCAGCGATCGCCGTTTGCTGGTCCGGGGTTTCTTCGAAGGGAAAGTCGGCAGCAAAGCTATGATAGCTACTGTCCGGCTCACTGAAGCGGAACCCTTGCCGTGCTGCCCGCCTTGCGTAGATATCGAGCAGCTCGGCGGCCGCATCCCGGGCTTTTTCGGCGGCTTTACGCTTGGCCTTTTCCCAATGTTCGCTACCCAGTCGGTGGAGTGGGGCAAGGCTTTCTTCCGTACCGCTGTATCGGCTGATCAAGTGCAGGGAAGAGACTGGCACATACAGCTTGGCTTCGTTAGCATAAAGCAGGGTCAGGAATTCCGCTGTCTCGCCCTCTATCTCTATCGTTTGTAGGCCCTGATAACGCCCAACACCATGGTCCAGGTGCACCACCGGTGCTCCCACCTGAAGTTCGGTCAGGTTTCGAACCATAAGTTCGGACTGGTCTTGCTGCTTGTCTCGACGCCTGCGCTGAAGCACCCGCTGTCCGTAGAGCTCATTCTCACCGAGCACCAGTAATCGATGTTCAGGTTGCCAGAAGCCACCTTCTATCGGTGCCACAGTAATACCGAAAGCTTGCTCACCGACCATGAACGCATCGAAGCTATCGTACGCAGTAGGCTGTATTCCAGATTGTGCTAACAACTCAAGCAGCTGTTCCCGACGCCCGGCCGATTCGCTGCAAAACAGAATCCGGCTGGGAGATTTATCGAGGAAGCTTTGCAGACGCTTGAAAGGGGCGTCGCTGTGGCTATCGATGGCCAGCTCCGGGGTGGCAACAAAACCGAAATTGACCGCCCCTGCTCGGCTTGCTTGCTCGCTATGAGAAACTTCAATTCGTACAAACTGCTTAATGTTTCGATGGTATTCCTCATCGGTCAAAAATACCCTGTGAGGCTCCAGTAATGGCCGTTGTCTGTCGTAGCGCCGGCTTTCATAACGCTCATGCACTTCCCCCAAAAACTGCTGTAGCTGCTGTTCGGCGCCGCCTAATGTCATTAGCAGGCTGTCTTCGGGTAGATAATCAAACAGGGTCGCGCAGCTTTCGAAAAACAACGGCAGGTAATACTCAACACCTGCTGGGCTGATACCCTGGCTGACATCCATAAAGAGGGAGCATTCCCGGTGGTCAACATCAAACTGTTCATGCCAGGCATCTTTGAATTGTCGAATAGCAGACCTGGACAGAGGGAACTCTTTGGCTGGTAGGAGCTTAATACTCTCGACGCGATCGATAGATCGCTGGGTTTCCGGGTCAAAGGTTCTAAGGCTGTCGATTTCGTCATCAAACAGATCAATGCGATAGGGGCACTGACTGCCCATCGGGAACACATCAAGAATTGAGCCTCTGAGGGCAAATTCTCCATGTTCATAGACGCTATCAACACAGCGATAACCGGCAAACTCCAGTTCGCGTCGTTTCGCTTCCAGGTCGAGCTTGTCACCCTGATTCAAGATCAGGCTGTTACCCATCAAGTAATCCACTGGAGACAGTCGGTGCATCAGGGTAGTAACGGAGACGATCATGACCCCGGAACTGACTCGGGGCAGTTGATAGAGGGTCAACAGACGTTGGGAAATGATGTCCTGGTGCGGAGAGAAGTGGTCGTAGGGCAGGGTTTCCCAGTCCGGGAAGGGCAGTATTTCGGTGTTCTTGTCGCCTCGCAGGAAAAAGTGCAGGTGGTGTTCAAGCTGTTCGGCGCTGGCCGAATCTGGAGTGATGACCAGTAGTAAGCCCTGTTGCTGGGCTACGGTTTTGGCCACCGCCAGGCCCAGAGCTGCACCATGAAGTTCGCCCCAAAAGCGCTTTTCAGTGGCTTTTACGGGCAAGTCCAGGGGGGAAGGCAATACGCTGGGCATAGATCTAATACCGGTGATAAAGGCTAAAAAGGGGAGGGAATATTAACAGGTAATGAAGGGGAAAACAGTGCATGAGGAGCGGCTTGAATTGCTGGTCATCAGACTGTGGTTTTGTAAAAAAATCATCCGATCGATGGTCTTGGGCGGTTGCTTTGACGATAGCAAGGCTGGATAATGAGCGCCCTTTTTTACCGTCATCAGCAGCTAGCAAGGGGTGTACCCGTGACTCAGGAAACAATCAGCGGAAGTTTTGATAAGTGGAAAGAGCGTGAAGCCATCGCCGAAGCGATGATTCCGCTTATCGGAAAACTGTATCGCGATTATAACGTTGTAACCTCTGTTTACAGTCGTGCGATCATTAACCGCTCGGTTATCGATATTATCAAGGCCCACCGTTTTGTTCGCCAAATGGAAAGCCGTGGCCTAAGTGTCGAAGACAGCTACCCGATTCTTAAGGCCCTGAGTGAAATGAATCTCGGACCCGCCCGCATTGATTTGGGCAAGCTGGCCATCAAATACAAAACCCAGGCTGAAGGTCGCAGCGTAGAAGAGTTCTTGCGTACCGAAGTCGCTGACATCATTGACCAGAAGGGCAATGGCGTTAATGTCGGTGGTCAGGATGTCATTCTTTATGGCTTCGGTCGTATTGGTCGGCTGATGGCGCGCATTCTTATCGAACGCGCGGGTGGTGGCGACGGTATCAACCTGAAAGCCATCGTGGTTCGTAAGGGTAAGGCGGCTGATGATTTGGCCAAGCGTGCCAGCTTGCTGCGTCGTGATTCAATTCATGGCTCATTCCAGGGCACCCTGACGATCGATCACGAAGGCGGTTATATCATTGCCAACGGTAACCCCATCAAAATCATCTACGCAAACTCCCCAGACTCTATCGACTACACCGAATATGGCATCAACGACGCTATCGTCGTTGATAACACGGGTGTGTGGCGTGATGAAGATGGTTTGGGTCAGCACCTCAAATCAAAAGGTGTTGCCAAGGTAATTCTGACCGCACCCGGCAAAGGTGATATTAAAAACATCGTCTACGGCGTTAATGACAACCTGATCTCCGAAGATGATGCTATTTTGTCTGCAGCCTCTTGCACAACCAATGCCATCACTCCGGTATTGAAGGCTTTGAACGACGAATATGGCATCAAGTCTGGCCACGTTGAAACCGTTCATGCTTACACCAACGACCAAAACCTTATCGACAACTACCACAAAGGTGATCGTCGAGGTCGCGGGGCGGCACTCAACATGGTTATCACTGAAACCGGGGCTGCCAAAGCCGTTGCCAAGGCACTGCCAGAACTTGCTGGCAAGCTAACCGGTAACGCTATTCGTGTCCCAACGCCTAATGTTTCTATGGCAATCCTGAACCTGAATCTGAATAAGAGTACTGACGCAGAGGCCCTGAACGACTTCTTGCGCCATACCTCCTTGCATTCCGACCTGCAAAAGCAGATCGATTATGTGAAGTCTCCGGAAGTGGTTTCCAGTGATTTTGTGGGTTCTCGTTATGCCGGTATTGTTGATGCCGAAGCGACCATCGTCGATGGCGATCGCTGTGTGCTTTATGTCTGGTATGACAACGAGTTTGGTTACAGCTGCCAGGTAAACCGCATCCTGCAGCATTTGGCTGGAGTGAATTATCCGGTCTTCCCGAAATCTTGATTCGAGACGCTCGTAGCTAGACTACTAAAAACCCGCTCCGGCGGGTTTTTTTATGGCTTCGTAATTCTGAGGGGGCTTTTTTGAGCTAGCCTGAAGTATTGTCTTTGGTTAGTTGCTGCCTGATCAAGGTTGGGTAGAAAATAATCCTGTTTTTGGGCTTAAGGCGGAATGATGATGCTGCCAGACGCTGAACCAGTATCGAGTGAATGCCTGAATTTCAATCGATAGTGACAAAATGACCGACTCGCCAAGCTTACACAAACGTCTAAAAATCAAATAATTTCAGCGAGATATGTAGCAAAATAGGCCCACGATCATTATAATTCTGGCGTTTTTAGTGCGGGAATTAGGCGCACTGGTCAATATAACAACAAATCGACGTGACGAGCTCAGGACACAGTTTCAAGGTTCCGAACATTGCGGTTGCACTGTATAGCGCCTCGTTGTCTATAGACCTACCAGCTAGCCTGTCCTACAGAATTTTAATCAGAAATAGGCGAGACGTATGATCAATATCAAACGGGGCCTGGATCTACCTATTGCAGGTGCTCCCAAGCAGAGCATCGAACCGGGCAACAGCGTTAACAGCGTTGCGGTGCTTGGTCCGGACTATGTGGGCATGAAGCCCAGCATGGCCGTTGCTGTGGGAGATCGCGTCAAACTAGGTCAAGTATTGTTCTCAGACAAGAAGACGCCAGGCGTGCAGTTTACTGCACCTGCTGCAGGGGTGATTTCAGCCATCAACCGTGGCGAAAAGCGAGTACTGTTATCTGTAGTTATTGATATTGAGGGCGACGAGGCTGAATCCTTTTCTAGCTATACTCCCTCCGAATTAGCAACCCTCAGTGACGAGCAAGTCGAAGAAAACCTGGTTCGTTCCGGTATGTGGACTGCGTTGCGCACCCGCCCATACTCTCGGGTTCCCGAATTGGGGAGCCGCCCGAATTCCATTTTTGTTACGGCTATGGATACTAATCCGTTGTCGGCAGATCCTCAGGTGGTTATTGCTGAGCAGTCAGAGGCCTTTGAGCAGGGCTTGCTTCTGCTGTCTCGCCTTGCTCCGACCGTCTATCTTTGCAAGGCTCCAGGTGCGGATATTCCTGCCGGAGACGCACGCGTCGAGGAGTTTTCCGGGCCCCATCCTGCCGGCTTGGCTGGAACTCATATTCATCATCTGGACCCGGTGGGCACTAACAAAACGGTATGGACGATAGGCTATCAGGACGTGATTGCTATCGCCAAACTGTTCACCACCGGGCAATTATTTACCGATCGGGTGATTGCTGTCGCGGGTCCACAGGCAAGTAATCCTCGCTTGATTCGTACCCGTCTTGGCGCAAGCCTTGAAGAGCTGGCAGCAAACGAGCAAGAAGAGGGTGGTAAGAATCGCCTTATTTCTGGCTCCGTGTTTGGCGGCCGTACCGGCCGTACCGGCCTCGCTTATTTGGGTCGTTATCATAATCAGCTCTCAATATTACTTGAGGGTACTCATCGCGAGCTGTTCGGTTGGCTGTCTCCTGGCACCAAAAAACACTCCGTCATGGGTATTTACCTGTCCAAGCTGTCTAGCAGCCTTAAGCTGCCGTTCAACACCAACTCGAATGGTAGTGAGCGTGCCATGGTGCCCATCGGTAACTACGAAAAAGTGATGCCTCTGGATATTCTGCCAACGCAGTTGCTGCGTGCTTTGATCGTTGGCGATACCGAAGTGGCACAGCTACTTGGCTGTCTGGAGCTGGATGAAGATGACCTGGCCTTGTGTACCTACGTTTGTGTAGGTAAATACGAGTATGGTCCTATCCTGCGCGATAACCTTAACCGCATATTTATCGAGGGCTGATCCATGGGTTTACGAGCGATTCTCGATAAGATCGAGCCAAATTTTGAAAAAGGTGGCAAATACGAAAAATGGTATGCCCTCTATGAGGCGGCTGATACCATTTTTTATTCCCCATCCTCTGTTACCAAAAACAACGCGCACGTCCGTGATGGTATCGACCTGAAGCGGGTCATGATCACCGTCTGGTTCTGTGTGTTCCCGGCGATGTTCTACGGTATGTACAACGTAGGCATGCAAGCCAACGACGCCATGCAGGTTCTCGGTGTTGCTGAGGCTGAAGGCTGGCGCGGCTGGGTGATCGGGCTTTTTGCCGGTTACGACTCATCCAGTGTTTGGGACAACCTGATCCACGGCGCAGCCTACTTTGTGCCCATCTATATGACGGTGTTTATCATCGGTGGCATATGGGAAGTTCTGTTCGCTATGGTCCGCGGGCATGAGGTTAATGAAGGGTTCTTCGTTACTTCTATCCTGTTTGCCCTGATTGTTCCACCAACCTTGCCTTTGTGGCAGGCCGCTCTTGGTATCAGCTTTGGTGTTGTAATTGCCAAAGAGGTATTCGGTGGCACGGGTAAGAACTTTATGAACCCGGCACTGGCTGGGCGTGCGTTCCTGTTTTTTGCTTATCCAGCAGAAATCTCCGGTGATGCTGTCTGGACCGCGGTCGATGGCTTTAGTGGCGCAACCGCGCTGAGTCTAGCCGCCAGCGGTGGTGTTGAGCAGATTCTGGCTGGCGGTATCACCTGGTGGGATGCGGCAGCAGGAAGTATCCAGGGTTCTATCGGAGAGACCTCCTTCATCGCCTGTACCATTGGCGGTGTTATCCTGATGGTTATGGGAATCGCCTCCTGGCGGATCGTAGGTGGCGTCATGATCGGCATGGTTGCTACCTCCTTGCTGTTCAATGCCATCGGTTCCGAGACCAATCCGCTGTTTAGTGTACCTTGGTACTGGCATCTGGTACTGGGTGGTTTCGCCTTCGGTATGTACTTTATGGCAACTGATCCGGTGTCTGCATCCATGACCAATACCGGCAAGCTTTTCTTCGGCGGTCTTATCGGCGTCATGGTAGTGCTGATTCGAGTGGTGAACCCTGCGTTCCCAGAAGGCATGATGCTGGCGATTCTGTTTGCCAACCTGTTCGCGCCATTGATTGACCACTTTGTGGTGCAAGCCAATATTAAACGTCGGGAGGCTCGTACCAATGTCAGCTAATAACGACACAATCCAGAAAACAGTGACGGTTACCGTACTGCTGTGCCTCGTGTGCGCCGTAGTGGTATCCAGTGCTGCCGTTTTCCTGAAGCCGCTTCAGGAAAAAAACAAACTGCTCGCCAAACAGGAGTCGATCCTGAAGATTGCGGACATTCCTTATGAGAGCAATACCGTAAGCCAGCAGTTCCAAGCGATTACCCAGCGCGTGGTGGATCTGCGTACTGGCAAGTTTACCGATGAGGTCTCAGCCGAAAGCTATGACCAACGCAGCGCAGCGAAAAACCCTGCCATGTCGGATGCCCTCGATGGGCAGACTGATATTGCTAGCATTAAACGTCGCGCCAACTTCGCTACTATTTACCTGGTAGAGAGTAACGGTCAACTGGACAAGGTCATCTTGCCAGTTCACGGCTATGGCTTATGGTCTACCATGTATGGTTTTCTGGCTCTGGAAGGAGATATGAAAACCGTGGTTGGTTTTGGCTTCTATGACCAGGGGGAAACTCCCGGGCTTGGCGGTGAAGTCGATAATCCACGCTGGACAGGCTTATGGACTGGCAAAAAGGTTTTTGACGATAACAACAACGTAAAGTTGACGTTCCCGAAAACCGGAGCCGACCGTAACAGTCCTGACTATGACCACCAGATTGATGGCCTGGCGGGTGCAACATTGACCACCCGTGGTGTAGAAAATCTGGTGAAATTCTGGCTTGGTGAGAACGGTTTCGGTTCTTTCCTGGCTAACTTGAAAGCAGGGGAGGCTTGATATGTCGGCTCCAACCATGAAAGAGGTTCTGCTAAATCCGGTTTTTGCAAACAACCCAATTGGTTTGCAAATTCTTGGGATTTGTTCCGCTTTGGCAGTAACCAGTAGCCTGCAGGTTACAATCGTAATGTGTATCGCGGTAATTGCGGTAACCGGTTTCTCCAACCTGTTCGTGTCGATTATTCGCTCACAAATTCCAAACAACATTCGCATTATCTGTCAGATGACCATCATTGCCTCGTTGGTAATTGTGGTTGACCAGACCTTGAAGGCATTTGCATACGAAATCAGTAAGCAGTTATCTGTCTTTGTCGGCTTGATCATTACCAACTGTATTGTTATGGGGCGAGCAGAAGCGTTTGCCATGAAGAATCCACCGGTGATTAGCTTCATTGACGGCATTGGTAATGGCCTCGGCTACAGTATCGTTCTGCTTGCAATGGCGTTCATTCGTGAGCTGTTCGGAGCTGGAAAGCTGTTTGGTGTGACTATTTTCCCAACCGTCAACGATGGTGGCTGGTACATCCCTAACGGCATGTTGCTGTTACCACCCAGCGCATTCTTTATCATCGCGCTGCTGATTTGGGCCTTACGCGTCTGGAAAACCGAGCAAATCGAGAGCCCGGATTTCAAGATTTGCCCGAACACTAAACCGACGGAGGCCCTGTAATCATGTTGGAGTATTACTTAAGCCTTTTCGTAAAGGCGATCTTTATTGAAAACATGGCTCTGGCCTTCTTTTTGGGAATGTGTACTTTCCTCGCAATCTCAAAGAAAGTTCAGACATCGCTTGGCCTGGGTATCGCCGTTATTGTGGTGCTTACTATAACGGTTCCAGTCAACAACCTGATCTATACCTATCTGTTGAAAGATGGTGCATTGGCCTGGGCTGGATTACCAGACGTGGACCTTAGTTTCCTCGGACTGCTGAGCTATATCGGTGTTATTGCCGCTCTGGTACAGATCCTGGAAATGGTACTCGATAAGTATGTCCCGGCGCTTTATAACGCCCTGGGCGTATTCCTGCCCCTGATCACTGTGAACTGCGCCATCATGGCGGGTTCCCTGTTTATGGTAGAGCGGGATTACAATTTTGCTGAAAGTACTGTCTATGGCATGGGAGCCGGTATCGGCTGGGCGTTAGCCATCACTGCACTGGCGGGAATTCGTGAGAAGATGAAATACAGTGATGTGCCAGAAGGCCTGCGTGGTTTAGGAATAACCTTCCTGACCGTTGGTCTGATGTCGCTTGGCTTTATGTCTTTCTCTGGCATCCAACTCTAATTGGCGGGTAATGAACTATGTCTGAAATGGGTGTAATCATAACTGGCGTGGTCATGTTTACTGTCGTGGTGCTTTCACTGGTGGCAGTAATTTTGGCGGCTCGCTCAAAGCTGGTTGCTTCGGGTGATGTCACAATCGACATCAACGATGATCCAGATAAAACAATCAAGGCAGCAGGTGGTGGCAAGTTGCTACAAACCCTTTCAGGGGAAGGGATTTTCCTTTCTTCTGCTTGCGGTGGTGGCGGCACTTGCGCGCAATGTAAGTGTAAAGTCTTCGAGGGTGGCGGTTCCATGCTGCCCACGGAAGAATCTCACTTTACCAAGCGTGAAGCGGCTGAAGGCTGGCGCCTGTCGTGCCAGGTACCTGTCAAGCAGGACATGAAAATCGAAGTCGAGGACGAGGTTTTCGGTGTTAAGAAGTGGGAATGTACAGTGCGCTCAAACCACAATGTGGCAACCTTTATCAAGGAACTCGTACTTGAGCTTCCTGAAGGTGAAAACGTGGATTTCCGAGCCGGCGGCTACGTTCAGCTGGAATGTCCCCCTCACGTCGTTGACTACAAAGACTTTGATATCGAGGAAGAATACCATCCCGATTGGGACAAGTTTGATATTTGGAAATATCAATCCAAGGTCGATGAAGAAACCATACGTGCTTACTCGATGGCTAACTATCCTGAAGAGAAGGGCATCGTTAAGTTTAATATTCGTGTTGCTTCACCGCCCCCAGGCACGGACTTCCCTCCAGGAAAAATGTCCTCCTACGTCTTTAATCTTAAGCCGGGTGACACCATTACTGTCTACGGACCTTTCGGCGAGTTCTTTGCCAAGGAAACCGATGCCGAAATGGTTTTTGTGGGCGGTGGTGCCGGTATGGCTCCCATGCGCTCGCACATATTTGATCAGTTAAAGCGCCTGAATAGCGATCGTAAGATCTCTTTCTGGTACGGAGCTCGTAGCCTGAGGGAAATGTTCTACTCGGATGAGTTTGAAACATTGGCGACAGAAAACAGTAACTTCAAATTCAATGTTGCTCTGTCTGACCCGCAACCTGAAGATAATTGGGAAGGCTATACTGGCTTTATCCATAATGTCTTACTGGAAAATTACCTTAAGGATCACCCTGCGCCTGAAGATTGCGAGTTCTATATGTGTGGACCGCCAATGATGAACGCAGCCGTTATCAAAATGCTCGAGGATCTAGGTGTAGAGCCCGAGAATATTATGCTTGATGACTTTGGTGGTTAATCCATTGCACCTCATAAGACCAGTGCGCCCCGTACTGGTCTGCCGTTTTCGGGAGCTGGTACTCTCGAGATCAATGACTCAGCCCGTAATATCTATTGTGCTGTTGGCTCAATTGTTTATTGCGGGCTGTTCGTTTGAGGAAAGGGCAGAAGTACATAGCCTGGAAGGGCTGACGATGGGGACTAGCTACAACGTCAAATATGTTGCTAACCCACAGCTGACTAAAGAACAGATCAGTTTGGCGGCCAAAACGGCACTCGACGATGTTGATCAGCGGATGTCGACCTATCGCAACGACTCTGAGTTGATGCGTTTTAATGCATTACCTTCTGGTAGCGAATTAAAAGTATCGCCGGACCTGATCGAGCTAGTCCAGATAAGCCAGTACCTTTCAGGTATCAGTGATGGGGCCTACGATGTCACGGTAGGCCCTCTGGTTAACTTATGGGGTTTTGGCCCGGATAAACGCCCCGAGAAAACACCTACAGCGGAACAGATTGCCAAGGTTAGGGGGCAGGTAGGATATCAGTATCTTATCGTCGATCCTGAACTTAATGTACTGCGCAAAGAGCGCCCATTATTTGTCGATCTCTCGGCCATTGCCAAAGGCTATGGGGTTGATCGTGTGGCAGCAGAAATCGAGCTTTTGGGTGTACAAAGCTATCTCGTCGAAGTTGGTGGAGAAGTCCGCATGAAGGGGTTAAAGCCAGACGGAAGCTCATGGAAGATTGGGGTTGAGAAACCCAGTTTGGGTGAGCGGCAGGCTTCCCTTATCATTTCTGCCGACAATAAGGGTATTGCCACCTCAGGTGATTACCGCAACTATTTCGAAGTCGATGGCACAAGGTATTCGCACACAATAGACCCTCGTACCGGTTATCCGATCAACCATACCCTGGTATCGGTCACGGTTATTGATGACTCCACAGCCATGGCCGACGGCCTTGCTACGTTGTTTATGGCTCTGGGTACTAACGAAGGTATTGCTGTGGCCCAGAAAGAAAAAATCGCGGCTCTCTTTGTAGAAAAAGAGGGCGGTGAATTCCGTTATACTAGTACTACTGACTTTGATCAGTACGTATTGAATAAGCCTGAATGAGGTAGTTTCAAATGGCCGTTTTTCTAATCACTTTTGTCGCTTTGCTGGTTATTGTCAGTGCCATGGCTCTGGG
Organism: Aestuariirhabdus haliotis; assembly: GCF_023509475.1. Lineage (NCBI taxonomy): Bacteria > Pseudomonadati > Pseudomonadota > Gammaproteobacteria > Oceanospirillales > Aestuariirhabdaceae > Aestuariirhabdus > Aestuariirhabdus haliotis. The sequence continues at coordinate 128,443 of NZ_JAKSDZ010000003.1, forward strand.
TGTGATTTTTTCTAACAAGCCGATCAAGGGCTCTTGCGGAGGGCTAGGGGCTGTCGGTATAGACTCCGAATGTGAGATTTGTGGAGGCAATCCCAGTAAATGTGAAGAACAGCAAGAGGGCGACGATAGCGCTAAAAACGCATCGACAGCCGACTTCTACGACGCTTCAAAATAACGCAACAATCAGGATGGGGTCCGCCTTAACAGACTGCGGGTCCGTATTAATTACTTGGCTCAGGGAGTTCCTAGATGGGTGTAAAGAATTACGATGTAGTCGTGCTGGGTTCAGGGCCTGCGGGTGAAGGGGCAGCCATTAACGCTGTGAAACTGGGCAAGCGAGTGGCGGTTGTTGAAATGGCGCCTATGCTAGGCGGCAATTGCACCCACCTTGGCACCATACCATCAAAGGCTTTGCGTAACTCGGTCAAGCAGATCATTAGCTTCAACACAAACCCGATGTTTCGAGAGATCGGCGAACCACGCTGGTTCAGTTTTCCGAATGTGCTGAGAAGCGCTGAGAAAGTGATAGGCAAACAGGTCAAATCCCGCACCAGTTATTACGCCCGGAACCGTGTTGATATCTTTTTCGGTCGCGGAAGTTTTGTTGACGCCAACACCATTGAAGTCATCGAGCGAACCGGCAGTGTTGAGCGGCTACAAGCCGAAAAAGTTGTTATTGCTACCGGGTCACATCCGTATCGACCAGCCGACGTTGATTTTAACCACAGTCGTATTTACGACAGCGATACCATTCTTAAGCTAAAGCACACGCCTCGACGTTTGATTATCTATGGCGCAGGGGTTATCGGTTGTGAGTATGCTTCAATATTTAGCGGCCTGGGGGTTAAGGTTGACCTGATCGATACTCGCGACAAACTGCTTTCTTTCCTTGATGTAGAAATCTCGGATGCTCTGAGTTACCACCTGCGCAATATCGGGGTCATGATTCGTCATGATGAAGAGTATGAGAAAGTTGAGGCTTTTGACGACGGTGTTGTCATGCACCTTCAGTCGGGCAAAAAAGTAAAGGCAGATGCGCTACTCTGGGCCAATGGCCGCTCCGGTAATACCGCTGGCCTGGGGCTGGAGAACATAGGCTTGGAGGCTAACGGTCGTGGCCAACTTGAGGTGAACCGTGATTATCAAACCTCCGTTGACTCTGTCTACGCTGTCGGTGATGTTATTGGTTGGCCAAGCTTGGCCAGTGCGGCATTTGATCAGGGACGTTCTGCATCTGGCAATGCCAGTGGCGGAGAAAGCTGGCGTTTTGTTGATGATGTACCTACCGGGATATACACCATTCCGGAAATCAGTTCCCTTGGTAAAACCGAGAAAGAATTGACTGATGCCAAGATTCCCTACGAAGTTGGGCGGGCCTACTTCAGCGCTATGGCGCGAGCTCAAATATCCAATGAGCCGGTCGGAATGCTGAAAATATTATTTCATGTGGATACTCTTGAGATTCTGGGTATTCACTGCTTCGGAGACCAGGCATCGGAAATCATTCATATCGGCCAGGCGATAATGACTCAGCCGGGGGAGGGCAATACACTGCGCTACTTTGTGAATACAACCTTCAACTATCCGACGATGGCGGAAACCTACCGTGTTGCCGCACTTGATGGGCTAAATCGTCTATTTTGAGTCGATATTTCTTCTACTAGCACAAAGGCCGGCAATCGCCGGCCTTTGTGTATTTACAACCCACAGATTACTTATCCATGTTCTTCTTATGCAGCACTGCACGTAAAACGCGCTCACCTTCAAAGTAAACCGTAAAACTGTCATAACGCCAGGTAGTAATGGGGGGTTCACCTACAGTATTTTCGTCTTCTGGAGAACCAAATTTCTCCTCAACTTGCTCCATAGAGCTTCCAGGCTGAGGACGCTTCATGGCACTATCTCCAGAGCTCTGCTGTCCGACCCCAATGCGAATGGTCTCTGCACCGGCAAATGAGGGCAGGGAAAGTAAACATGCCAGTAAAAGATATTTTTTCATTTTTGATCCTGTTCCGAATGAGCCGTCTGGTAGCGGCGCATAAGCGATTGATATTGAATAATATGCCTTGCGAGCAACTGTCGGTCTGGCTCTGTTATCTCTTCAAATATAATGCTGTGGCGATATCGTCCATCCTGCTCCACTGTATCCAGGACTCTCCCAGTAGCCATAATGCCAGCGTAGGAGGGGAATAGTGTCAGTTTCAGCGCTATATACTGATCCTTGGCGAAGGCTGTGTCCATAACAATGGCAAAGCCTCCTTCACTAAGATCGGCTTCGATTAGATCCGGGTTGGAACTGTTAAAGCTCATCGCGGCAATCATTCTACTCAGTAGATGGATACGTTTGTCGATGCTTTTAAGGTATTGTGACACCAGTCGATTTTCTTCGTGAATCGCGCGCAATATATGCTGGGACTCGGTTTCTATCGACTGAATTTCGCTGGCAAGCGAAAAGGCTTCCCCGGTGTGTTGAAAAGGGAATCCGCTTTCTTTGGGGTGAAATGGCTTATCAACCAGCTGATATTCCAAAGCCACTTTGTCGGTTATTCGAAAATAATTGCGCCTATCATCCTGATTCATTACTAATGCCCTCGGCCTAGCCTATGCAAGCAATCCAACTTACTTTAATATTTTAGCCTTTCCAAAGAAAGGCGTAAGCCGGATCCCCTCGGATGTTTAAACCCCTACCTCTGTTCGTTGGCCTTCGTTACACAAGAGCCAAGCGCCGGAACCATTTTATCTCTTTTATTTCACTCACCTCCATGACCGGTTTAACACTGGGCGTTATGGTGTTGATCGTCGTGCTGTCTGTAATGAACGGATTTGACCGTGAGCTCAAACAGCGGATTCTTGGCATGGTACCTCATGCCACTATTAGCGCAGCTTATGGCTCTATTGAAGATTGGCAACCCCTGATCGAGGGTCTGAAACAGCGCGAAGGCGTGCTCGAAGCGGCCCCTTTTATCAATAACCAGGGCATGCTCAGTGCCGGGGGCCGGGTTAAGGGGTCCCTGATCTATGGCATTGAACCCCGCTATGAGAAGCATGTATCTATCGTCGATGAGCATTTTAAAGAGGGTTCACTCGAGCTGTTGCAGAGTGGTGAATTTCGCATCATCCTGGGTGATATTCTTGCTCGGCAGCTGGGGCTGAGGGTAGGGGACAAGGTGACACTGGTTTTGCCCGAGGCTACAACCAGCCCGGCCGGCGTGTTCCCCCGCCTCAAGCGTTTTACCCTGGCAGGTACCTTTTCCGTCGGAGCCGAACTCGATAGCAATCTGGCCATGATCCATATCGAGGATGCGGCGCGTCTCAAGCGTATGGCCAATGGTGTCGAGGGCATACGGCTACTTACGGATAACCTGTTTAAAGCACCTCGAATTGCCTGGGATGCCGCCAATGCCATGCCAGGTCGATATTACGTACGTGACTGGACCCAGACTCATGGCAGTCTGTTTCAGGCGATCAAAATGGAAAAGACCATGGTGGGACTGCTACTGACCCTGATTATCGCCGTGGCGGCTTTCAATATTGTTGCCACTCTGGTCATGGTGGTAACTGACAAACAGTCGGATATCGCCATTTTACGGACCTTCGGAGCGACATCTAATACCATCATGGGCATATTTATGGTGCAGGGTTCGGTCATTGGAATTTTTGGCACCCTGCTGGGGGTTTTACTGGGGGTTCTACTTGCCCCCAACATACCAGAGTTGGTCAGCGGACTCGAAACGCTACTGGGCACCAACTTCCTGAGTTCGGATGTTTACTTTATCAGCTATCTACCTTCCAAATTAGAATGGTCTGATGTTGGTATGGTGGCCAGTGCAGGGCTCAGCATGAGCTTCCTGGCGACTTTATATCCGGCTTATCGAGCCTCACGAACCGAGCCAGCGGAGGCACTTCGCTATGAGTAATTCATCATCGCTTGTGCTGGAATGCCATCAGCTAGCCAAGGAATATCTGGAAGGCCCACAAAGCGTGCAGGTGCTGAGTGATGTTAACCTTTCTCTCAATGCGGGTGAGCGTATATCCATCATTGGTTCCTCAGGCTCTGGAAAAAGCACCTTATTGAACCTGCTCGCCGGCTTGGATTCTCCCAGCGCAGGTGAGGTGCGGATTCAGCAACAGGTGCTACAGGATTTGAGTGATAGCGCCAAAGCCCGATTACGAAACCGTAGCATGGGCTTCGTTTATCAATTTCACCATTTGTTGCCTGAATTCAGTGCTCTGGAGAACGTGGCAATGCCTCTTCTGTTACGCCAGGCCTGTAGCGTTAACGACGCGAAGGAAAGTGCCAGAGGGTTGTTGGAGCGAGTAGGTCTAGCACAAAGACTCTCCCACAAACCTGCCGAGCTGTCGGGTGGTGAGCGTCAACGCGTCGCTATTGCCAGAGCGTTGGTTACCCAGCCGGCGGTAGTGTTACTGGATGAGCCGACCGGTAACCTCGATCAGCGCACGGCGCAGCAGATTCATGAGTTGATGCAGGAGCTCAGTACCCAGTCCGATACGGCTTTTGTGATGGTCACCCACGACACCGAACTGGCCAAGAGTATGGATAAGGTTTACCTGCTCAGCGAAGGAAAGCTCGAAAGCCAGTAACAGGCTTTCGATAAGACCCGGCAGATTATCGGTTACTGGTTATAAGTGGCAGGGTCTATCCAGAGTCCCAGGGATCGCTTATCAATGCGTTTGTTGGCCCCTACAATCTGATACCGGAATACCACAATATCGCCCACTTTGACATCCAGTATCTCGTCAGCGCTGAGGTAGCTGTATTGGTCTTCATCCACGGTTAGGGTATGAATAAAATAATCGGGCATACCCAGCCACTCACTATGGGGCCCGTCTGTTTCGATCTGCTTAAGTTCTCCCTTGGCCTGCTGCTTTGGTGGACGCTTGGAAAAGTTACGGCGATTCATAGATGTTCTGACTCCTTGGTGTTGATTGCCTTTGCGCGGCGTAATTGCCTGGCACGCCAGCTTCGTCCAACTGACCAACGCCAGTAAAAACGGATTATGAAATAGCAAAAAGCACCGACAATAGTGCCGGTAACCAACGACCCGCCTAACAGGGGTTGCCAAATAGCTGACATCTCAGCTTCGATCCATTCGGCGGTAAATTCAAAGGTTAGGTCTCGAATGGGGGTGTCAAACAGATAACAGCCCACTTTGTAGGTAAAGTAAAAGATGGCCGGCATGGTTATCGGGTTGGAAATCCACACCAGCGCCACCGATAACGGCAGATTGCACCTGAAGATGACCGCCAGGGTCGCAGCGACCACCATCTGAAAGGGGATGGGGAGAAAGGCGCAGAAAATGCCTACAAAAAAAGCAGTCGCCGCCGATCGCCGGTTTAGGTGCCACAGGTTAGCATCGTGAATGCGATGCCCCAAAAAACTAAGATAACGGTTTCCCTTTATAGTCTGAGGGTCGGGAAGGTACCGTTTGATAAGTTTACGAGGCATATGAAAGAGCGCTAATTAACTCCATGAAGAGGCCGGTCATTATGCCTGTATTTACACGGGTTCTCTAGCAATGCAGCCAAGGATGGTTGCGCTAGTGCTAGGACTTATGAGTTCCTTGCTATGGTCCGATCTGCTTCAGGGTGGTTCGTTTCTCCTGTCAGCGGCTCTATTGACGTTATTTATTCTGCTATTTGTATCGGCCCGCTCTTGGTTAGCCGGGTTGAGTATTTTTTTTACCCTGGGCGTTTTGTACGCGTTTGCCTGGGGCCACTGGGCGCTTTCGCACCAATTACAAGAGCAATATCAGGGGTCAATACTGGCACTGGAGGCTGATGTCGACAGGGCAAAAGGCCAGGATTCTGAAATGATGTTTCTGGTTGTGTCCAACATCGCACTAAAGGATCTTAGCGGCCGACCCATTCCCCATGATCTTCGACGGGTAAAACTAAGTTGGCGACATCCAACGGGATCACCGATTCCCGGTGAGCGGTGGCGAATGAATGTGGTATTAAAACCTGCTCGCGGGTATGCCAGCCATGGCGCTTTTGATTACAAAGCGTCCCTGCTCAGGAAACAGATCGATTCTGTAGGTTATATCCATTCAAAAGCCCGGGTTAAGCGCATACAGCAGGCGCAAGGTATGTCTTTAACAGACTTACGCTGGCAGCTCGGTCAAAAGATACCGGCATTTGTACCATCGACATATACGGCCACGGCCCGTGCTCTTCTGTTAGGCGATAGTACGGAATTTAGCCATCACGAGTGGAATACCCTTAAAGCCAGTGGGACTGTCCATTTAATGGTAGTGTCCGGTCTGCACATTACTCTGTTTGCAGGTATTGGGTTTTACCTGCTTAGCCTGTTTGTGCGGTATTCAGGGCTGGGGGAAAGGGTACCCTGCTATCCCTTGGCAGCCATTGTGGCGCTGGTGCTTGCTATTGCTTATACCGCCTTAACGGGGTTCCAGTTGCCGGCGCAACGAGCGCTGGTAATGTTAAGTCTCCCCATGGTGTGCCTGTTACTGGGTATAAGCGTTCGAGGGGGGACCATTTTCCTGGCTGCGCTCTGCCTGGTTTTATTATGGGACCCGATCGCGCCCGTTAGCGCCGGGTTTTGGTACTCCTTCCTGAGTGTGGCAGCCCTGATTCTGTTATTCATTCACAGGGTCAATAATCGGGGGGCAATTTCTAGAGCGTTACAGGCACAAGGCGCTGTGTTTCTGATCGTACTCCTACTTGGCACGTTATGGGCCGGGGAATGGAATCCATTTACGCCTGTCGTCAACCTGCTGGCTATTCCACTGGTAGGCATGGTCGTCGTTCCGATGCTGATGGCGTTCCTTCTGCTCAGTATTTTGGTGCCTGGACTGGCCCCACTGCTTGACCAGCTGGTTGACCTGGTAATGAGTGTACTCTGGTGGTTGATTAACAGTGGCGCCGAACTGTCCTCTGAAACCAACATGCCTGGTCTGCCGGTATCGTTAATGCTGTTAGGTGCAATCGTTGTGTTTTTATGGCTGTTGCCAGCGACGCTTCAAGTGCGCTCTGCCTCTGTACTTTTGCTGGTATTGGCTTGGATAGGGTACTCCCATCAACGGCCTCCGCTTCGTATCGATATACTCGATGTCGGACAAGGGCTGGCGATCGTTGTGCAAACCCCCAATCATGTGTTGCTTTACGATACCGGTGGTGCGTCAAGTTCTACATTTAGTGCCGGTAATGCTGTGGTATTGCCCTTTATGCGTGATCAAGCGATCAATACAGTAGACCTGATGATGATCAGTCATGAGAATCTTGATCACCGTGGTGGTGCCGAGCATGTCATCCAAGGCACTCAGGTTAACCAGATCAGCGCAGGAGGGGACTATCAAGGACTGGGGTTACCCGTCATAACTCAGCCCTGTCTGAAGGGGCAGCAATGGCAATGGGATTCTGCTCGGTTCAGGGTGCTGTGGGGAAGTGAAGGGGGCAGGGTAGGTAATGATGGCTCCTGTGTCTTATTGATAGAAACGCTTGACTCGCGGATATTGTTAACCGGAGACATTGGCGAAATGGTTGAGCATTCACTCGTTGCAGATCCCTATTTATTATCTGCGCCGGAAGCTGACGGAAGGCTCCATTTGCTTCAGGTGCCTCATCATGGCAGCGCAAGCTCATCCTCTTGGCCTTTTATAAAATCACAGCAGCCACGGTATGCTGTCTTTTCCGCAGGCCTGAATAACCGTTTCGGGCATCCCGACAGGCGTATTGTCGAGCGTTATAAAGCAGTCGGTGCACAATTATTAAACACCGCAACGAGTGGAACCATTACCTTCGTAGAAACACCAGAAACTGGCTTAATACTGCAAAGCGAGTACCGGCTCGCAAAGCGTCACTATTGGTGGTGAAGAGGGTATACGGCGCCGTGCCTTGTTGTGATAGAGTGTGCCCATTCTATTGGGGGAGTTTACTGTGTTTGAGCTGGTAAAATCCGGTGGCTGGTTAATGCTGCCGATCATCTTATGTTCAATCTTTGCAGCGGCTGTGTGCGCTGAACGTTTTTGGACCCTTCGCGAATCTCGTATCGCACCTAAATACACATTAGCACTCGTCTGGAAGTGGATAAAAAGCAACCAGCTTGATGCCAAGAAACTGCGCGAATTAAAAAGCAGTTCACCACTCGGAGAAATTTTAGCGGCGGGACTAAGCAACTCGAAGCATGGCCGGGAGCTGATGAAAGAAAGTATCCAGGAAAGCGCTGCTCGCGTTATTCATGAAATGGAGCGCTACTTGACGGCGCTTGGTACAGTCGCCGCCATAGCGCCTCTGCTAGGTTTGCTAGGTACGGTTATCGGTATGATCAAAGTGTTTTCCGCCATTATGCTCGAAGGTACCGGCAACACCGGCGTGTTGGCCGGGGGCATTTCAGAAGCCCTGATCACCACTGCGGCGGGGCTAACTGTCGCAATTCCAGCGGTTATTTTTCACCGCTATTTCGTGCGCCGTGTGGAAGAGCTGGTTGTTACCATGGAGCAGGAAGCCACTAAGCTAGTGGAAGTGATTCATGGTGAACGTGAGGTCGAGACCAAGGGAGCCCGCAAGCGATGATGTTTCGCCGTCAAAAAACAGAGGAGGTCAGTGTTAACCTGACGCCTTTGATTGACGTGGTGTTCTTGCTGCTGATCTTTTTTATGGTGTCTACCACCTTCACCAAAGAGAGCCATCTCAGCATAGATCTGCCCGAAGCAACGGGAAAACCAGCCGTCGAGCACAAAAAACAAGTTGAGATCGTCATCGGTAAGCAAGGTAGCTATGTGGTCAACGGTAAACCCTTGATTAACAACGAAGCCAAAACCCTGCTGACTGCCCTGAGTAAAGAATCCAAGGGCGACACCAGTTTACCATTGGTAATCACCTCCGATGCCAAAACCCCTTACCAGGCGGTTGTAACGGCGATGGATACCGCTGGCCAGTTGGGCTTCGTTCACCTGACCATCACCACCATGGAGGTGGCTCCGGAGTGAGTTTTGGCGAGCGGCTGAGTAATGCCTGGTATGACGGGCAACGCTGGCCGCTGCTATTTGCCCCCCTGAGCTGGCTTGTCGGCTGCATCGCTCAACGACGACGTCGACGCTTTCTACTTCATGGTCCTCACTGGACGCCGCCTGTCCCTCTGATCATTATCGGCAATATTACGGTTGGAGGGACTGGCAAAACACCGCTGGTGCAAACCCTGGTCCCCAGACTGCAAGAGTGGGGTTACAAGCCTGGTATTATCAGTCGAGGTTACGGCGGCAAAAGTCCAGATTACCCTCTGCAGGTAACCCCGGAAACCGATGCCGCCCATTCTGGCGATGAACCTCTGTTATTAGCACGAACTTTGGATTGTCCGATTTTTGTCGATCCAGACCGTTGCGCAGCGGCTAAGGCGCTGTTGTCCCACACGGATGTTGACCTCATTATCGCCGATGATGGATTGCAGCATTATCGCTTGGGGCGGAGTATCGAATGGGCGGTGCTCGACGCTAAAAGAGGGGTTGGCAACGGCTGGATAATCCCTGCCGGCCCCCTAAGAGAGACGGCTGATCGGCTCGATACGGTTGACCAGGTGATCCTCAATGGTTTAGGTCAACCTCCGGGGTTAGTTTCGGCCGCTAACATGAGGATAACCCCCACCGCTTTGGTTAACCTTAAAACCCGGCAACAGTTCGAGCTGGGTCAGATTGCAGAGGTTTTCAAAGATTCAAAACCTTTGGCTGTGGTAGGTATTGGTAATCCTGAACGATTCTTCACAACCCTGAGTGAATTGGGGTTAACCTTCAATCGCAGGCAATTTCCCGATCATCATGCTTATAGCCAGAAAGATATTACGTATAATGGGCCGGTGATAATGACCGAAAAAGATGCGGTTAAGTGTCAGGCTATAGCCACAGCGGATCACTGGTTTTTAAAAGTTGGCGCTGAGCTGCCACCTTCTGTACTGCATAAGCTCAAGCAACAGCTCGAGACAATACGAGGAATAGCGAATGGATAAGAAACTGCTGGAAGTTTTGGCATGCCCTGTGTGCAAAAGCGACCTGAGTTACGATAAGGAGAAGCAGGAGCTGATCTGCAAAAATGATGCGATTGCTTTCCCGGTGAAAGACGGTATTCCGGTCATGCTGGAAAACGAAGCGCGCACCCTAACCGCAGAAGAGCGCCTGTAATGAGCTTCAGTGTCGTTATTCCAGCCCGCTACGCATCCAACCGTCTACCGGGCAAGCCCCTGGCTGACATTGCTGGCAAGACAATGATTGAGCGGGTTTACCTGCAAGCGGTCCGCAGCTCGGCACAGCGGGTCATTATCGCCACAGATCACCCTGAAATCGACTCGGTTGCCCGTGGTTTTGGTGCCGAAGTGGTAATGACCTCGAGCGAGCACCCGTCCGGTACCGATCGCTTACAACAGGTGGCCGCCACCCTGAAGTTTGATGAAGGCCATATTGTGGTTAACGTACAGGGCGATGAACCTTTGATTCCTCCACAATTAATCGATCAGGTTGCGGATAATCTGGCCGCAGATGATGAGGCTTCTGTTGCAACCCTTTGCGAACCAATTGCCGAAGCCAGTGAGTTGTTCAATCCTAACGCAGTTAAAGTGGTTCTGGATGCACGTTCCCATGCCATCTATTTCAGTCGTGCAGCTTTACCCTGGGCTCGTGATGCTTTTTCTGGAAACATGCAGGACCTGCCATTGGACGTGACCTTTTACCGCCATATCGGCATCTATGCTTACCGTGTGGGTTTGTTAAATCGCTTTGTCCAGTGGGGACCGAGTCCGCTCGAATCGGTAGAGTGCCTGGAACAGCTTAGAGTGCTTTATCACGGTGACCGTATTCATGTACAGCAAGCCAGGGTTAGCCCCCCAGCTGGCATTGACACCCCGGAAGATCTGGAACGTGTCAGGCGGCTCTTGATGGTTCAAACATAATGGCGAAAATCCTGTTTGTTTGCCTCGGCAATATCTGCCGATCCCCAACCGCACATGGTGTTTTCTTGAGCATGGTAGAACGTGCCGGACTTACCGATCGCATCGAGGTGGAGTCGGCTGGTACCGCAGCCTACCACGTAGGGTCCCCCCCTGATCAGCGCTCTACTGCAGCAGCCGCCAACCGTGGCTATGATTTAAGTGCAATACGAGCTCAGCAAGTTTCAGATACCGACTTTGAGTATTATGATTATTTGCTCGCGATGGATGAAGAGAACCTGACTGGACTTGAGCAAAGGTGCCCGAGTCAATATCGCCATAAGCTCAAACTCTTTCTCGATTATGGTGGTACCGCAGACCATGAGGTGCCTGATCCTTACTACGGTGGCAGCCGCGGCTTCGAGACGGTACTAGACCTGGTCGAAGACGCAGCTGAAGGCTTGCTGAAACAGGTTCGTCAGGAATTATGATCAAGCAACAGGTGTCATTGCAGCATCTGAACACCCTGCGTCTGAGCTGCATCGCCAGCCATTACTGTCAGGTCAGCTCCATTGAAGAACTGGTAGAGGCCGCCAACTATGCCCGCCTTCAGCAATTACCCCTACTGTTGCTCGGTGAGGGCAGTAATCTGGTCTTGCCTTCCAAGATCAGAGCGCTAGTGGTAAAAATCGAACTCAAGGGGGTACGACAAAAGGCCACAGACTCGGGCGTTATTGTAACTGCCGCTGCGGGTGAGTCCTGGGATTCCCTGGTTGCACAAACGGCCCGTGATGAACTCTGGGGGCTGGAGAATTTGTCGCTCATCCCCGGCACTGTGGGCGCCGCCCCGATACAGAATATCGGCGCTTACGGGGTTGAGGTCAAAGATCGCTTGTTAGAACTTCGCGCGCTTGATCTAGCCAGTGGTACGGTCGAGACATTCGATAACCGCCAGTGTGAATTTGCCTATCGGGACAGCGTATTCAAGCAACGTTTTAGTAATCGTTTTGCAATCATTGATTGTACATTCAAACTGAACAGTGTTGCTGAACCACAACTCAGCTATGGCGCTTTACAGAATGCTTTTAATCACAATCAAGGGGCTCTATCCCCACGACTTGTGCGTGACTATATCTGTCAGCTTCGGCAGTCCAAATTACCAGATCCTCGGGTAACCCCCAATGCCGGCAGTTTTTTCAAAAATCCAGTAGTATCCGAAGCCAAGGCAAAGGATATTGAAAAGCAGTTTCCAGAATTAGTGAGCTACCCGGTCGATGAGGGTCGCAAATTGGCCGCAGGCTGGATGATAGAACAGGCAGGTTTTAAGGGTGTCCAACGTGGTTCAGTCGGTGTTTATGATAAGCAAGCTCTGGTGCTAACCAGCAATGGCTGCGCCAACGCCAGTGATTTACAGCTATTGGTTGATGAGATTCGGACCCGGATCGCAGAACTTTTTGGTGTCAGCCTCGAAGTTGAGCCGCGAAGCTATGATTGTCATGGGCAGCAGGTTTCGTAGCCGACAACTTTTGACAGACGGTTTATCTCGTCGCACAATCAATTTTTGCACCACCCAAGGATAGCTCTTTGACTACCTTTGCGTTTGACGTATATGGCACCCTGATTGACACCTCTGGCGTAACTCGCCAATTGTCTCTTTATCTCGATGAAGAGGGGGCTTCGTTCGCCACCCTATGGCGAGAGAAACAGCTTGAATACTCTTTCAGGCGCGGATTGATGGAAGATTACAATACCTTCGCAGGCTGCACAGAGGATGCTTTTGACTATTGCTGCGAGCGTTTCGGTCTTGAATTATCCAGCCAGCAGCGCCATGAGATATTATCCAGTTACGAGACTCTGCCCGCCTTTGAGGATGTAGCCCCTTCCTTGCAATTGCTCTCGGAGCAGGGGCTACCTTTATGGGCTTTCTCAAACGGAACCTCGGATGCGGTCAGCCGCGTGTTGGATAACGCAGGACTGCTATCCTATTTCAAAGGGATTGTTAGTGTTGACGATGTCAAAACCTTCAAACCGGCGCCAATCGTGTACCATCATTTTTCCAAATGTAGTGGATCAGCACTTGAGGATTGTTGGCTGGTTTCTTCGAACCCATTCGACGTGATTGGCGGCATAAGCTGCAATATGAAGGCAGCCTGGATACAACGTAATCAGGAAATCGTTTTTGATCACTTTGGTATCCAACCCAACCTGATACTTCCCAGCCTATCGCATATTCCCAAGACGCTGGATTATTAGACCTATTCGGCTGGGCGACGCTGCACAAATATTGATATACCGGCTAGCAGTCCCGAGAAAAGCATCAGCAGGGTTGATGTGGCGTTAATGACAGGTGTTGAACCTTCCCTCAGGCGATCAAACATGGCAATCGTTAAGGGCGCATCTGATCCAACCAGCATCAGCGTGGTATTGAAGTTTTCGAACGACATCAAAAAGCTCACGATACCTGCCCCGATAATTGCGGGCTTCAGATAAGGCAAGGTAATGGTCATCACGGCGCCCATGCGGGTTGCCCCCAGATTTAGGGCGGCTTCTTCAAGGCTGAGATCAAACTTCCTTAACCGGGCAGAGATAACCAGTGTCGAAATCGTGGTGATAAATGCAAATTGACCCAGTACGACCAGCAGCAAGCCGGGTCGCAACGATTCAATATCGATACCAAACAGGTCATCCATGTTATTTGCCACACTACTGCTGAAAATCAGTATGGAGACCCCCAGGATAACCCCGGGGATTACCAAGGGTACCAGCATCATAATGTAGAGGAAGTTTTTACCCCAAAAATTCTCTCGTTCAAAAAGAAAGGCATTACACAATGCTACCGCTAAGCTGAGGAAGGTTGTTGCCAGAGCAACAATAACGCTCGTCCAGACACCATTTAATAATTCAGAATCGTGGAAGATACCTAAGCGGGGTTCCTGGGTGCCCAAATACCAATCAAATGTCACACCTTTCCAGGGCAGGGAAGGGAAAAGACTGTCATTGAAGGAAAACAAAATGACCACGAGCAGTGGCAGCAACAGGTATAAAAAGAATAACGCCACGTACAGGGCGTAGGTGGTTCTGAATTTGCGGCTGATGGGAATCGAAGAAATCATATTATATTAACTCATCACCTTACGGAATGACTGACCACTCAGTTTCAAACCGCCCCAAACAATAAAAGAGGAGAGCAGCAGTAACAAAATCCCCAGAGCTGAACCCTGCTCCCAGTTAAAGCGGGTAATAAACTGGGTGTAGATCTGTTCGGTAAACCAAAGACTGTCTTTCCCACCAAGCAAAACTGGAGTGAGATAATTACCAAGTGACAGCATAAACACCACAATGCAGCCACTGGTTATGCCGGGCACTGCATGTGGAATGATGACTTCTTTGAGTACATCCCAATGGCTACCTCCCAAATCATAGCCGGCTTCAACCAGGCTGTTGTCCAGGCTATCTAGCGTTGTTACCAGAGGGACAACCATAAACAGCATTGACCCGTAAACCAATCCGATCATGATGGCCACGTCGTTATACAGCATCTCCAGCGGTGCTTCGGTAATGCCAATCCAGAGCAAAGCATTACTGACGATTCCAGACTCGCGAAGCAAGATCATCCAGCCGTAGGTTCTGACGAGTTCACTGACCCAAAAAGGGATTAGGCACAGAAGGAATAAAACCTGCTTATTTCGGCCGCGCGCCATTTTGGCAATGTAATAGGCGACAGGAAAGGCGACCAGCAAAGTGATCAGGGTGGCAAAAATGCTCATCACGGCTGTACGAATAAAGGTTTTAATATAGAGCGGCTCAGAGAAAAACTCCATATAGTGAGCAAATCCCACCTCATACTGTCGAGATGCAACCCGCTCTTGAAGTGATATCAGGAGCATGTCCAGATGAGGAATAAAGATCAGCAACACCAGCCAAAGCAGCAGTGGCGTCAAGAGCAAATAGAGACCCAAAGAACCTTCAGATTTAGGCATCATGATTACCTGATTTTGAAAAAACCAGCAAAGCCTGTTTCATCCAGCCAATGGTAAGTTTTTGCCCTACCTGCAAAGTGGGGGTGCCACCACCATGGACGTAAGCAACACTAAAGGGTTGCGGCAACTGCGGGTGCCTTACCAAAACCTGGCTGCGCGCACCGTCAAAAATCACACTGTCTACGGTGACATCCAGATGATTATCGAAGGTACTTGCCTGGTCGGTGATTTTCATCGCCTCAGGTCGAACAAAAAGCATGACCTGATCATTTTCCTTAAAGCTTTCATTTTCGCAGCGACTAGGGGCATGACCAGTAAATTGTCCAATTGGGGTATCGACAATCAACGTCTGTGAAGATTGCGAATTGATGGTTCCCTCAATTTGATTGCTGTCACCAACGAATGATGCCACGAAAGGGGTTTCGGGTTGGTGGTAGAGTTCTTCCGGTGTTGCTATCTGTTCGAACTGCCCCGCATTCATCACGGCAACGCGATCGGACATCACCAAAGCTTCTGATTGGTCATGAGTAATGTAAACAAAAGTGGTGCCAAACTCTGCCTGCATCCGTTTAAGTTCCAGCTTCATCTGCTCCCTGAGCTTGAGATCCAATGCGCCGAGAGGCTCATCCAGCAATAATAAATCAGGCTCAAGCACAAGGCAGCGAGCAATGGCGACCCGTTGTTTTTGTCCGCCAGACAATTGTGAAATTGCTTTGTCAGCTGAGGTGGGTAGGTCAATACGTTCCAGAACCTGGGTGACCTTTTCTTGAATGGTGGCTGCCGGAATTTTACGGCGCTTCAGTCCATAACCAATGTTTTCAGCGACGCTCATATTTGGAAACAAAGCAAGATGCTGAAACACCATATTCACGGGGCGATGATTAGGGGGTACCTTGGTAACCGAACGCCCTTTGATGAGAATCTCTCCATTATCAGGAGTTTCAAATCCCGCGAGCATTCTTAATAAAGTGGTTTTGCCGCACCCGGAAGGGCCCAGAATTGAAAAAAAAGAGCCTTTCTCAATTTGAAAAGAAAGGTCTTTGATAGCGTTAAAATGACCGAAACTCTTGTTAAGAGAACGGCATTCCAGATCGAATAGATTTTGCTCGCTCAACGTTACCGCCTTATAGAAGAACGAAAAAGAAAAGCTGAGAACCCAGAAGTTCTCAGCTCATAAAGGTCACATCAATTTAGGGGGCAGCTTTAATACGGTCCAGCGTTTTGCCTTCCATTTCTTCGAGGCCGGCTGGCACAGGTGGATACCATTTTATGTTATCGATATCCGCTTGGGAAAAGCTTCCCTGGTACTGAGACTTCAACTTGGCATCAACAAATTTATCACCGTCTTTTGCTGCGGTGAAGTTGCCAGCCGCAGCTGTTATTTGTGCGGCGATCTCAGGGCGCATGACAAAGTTAATCCACTTGTAAGCCGCATCCTCAGCCTTGCTCTTGCGAGGAATCGCAAACGTGTCGATCCAGCCGAGAGCACCAGACTTGGGCGCAACAAAGGTCACATCGGACATTTCGTTATTCAGTTTCCAGCCGCCAGCGTCCCAGGCCATGGCTGCTACTACTTCGTTAGAGCGAAGTAGATTCATCAGTGCATCGCCACCACTCCAGTAAGCCTTCACGTTGGATTTACAATCAATCAGTTTCTTCTCTACTTTATCGAGAATGCTTTGATATTTTGCTTTGTCGCCATAGGCGGCAAAAGGATCCTCACCCATTGCATAAGCAAATCCGATCAGGGTAGGGCGCTTCAACCGATAAGAGACCTTTCCAGCCAATGCGTTATCACACAGATCGGTGTAATCGGCAGTGTTGGCGGCCATTTTGCTATTTACCACCAAGCCACTGGTACCCCAAACATGAGGAACACCATAAACCTTCCCCTCAAACATGGTGTTCTTTTGGGTATCCGCCAACATTGAAGGAATGATCTGTGCAGCATCAACACGACTCAAGTCAATGGGCTTGTAGATATCAAAATCAGCCTGGGCACTCTTGATGCGATCCTGGCTAGGCTGTGCGAGGTCGAAGCCCGCGCCTCTTGTTGCGCGTAGCTTGGAAATCATATCTTCGTTGTTGGATTTGGTAACCTGAACCTCAATACCGGTTTCTTTGGTAAAGGCTTCGATGACCGTTTGAGGGGCGTAACCACCCCAGGTTAACAAGCGTAATGTTTCTGCAGATACCAGCGGAGATGCGACGAGAAGTGCAGAGGCCAGTGTACCGGCAAGTCCTTTTTTACTCAGCTTTTTCATTGTTTACATCCAATCTATGTGTTGTTTTTTAGAAAACCATTTATAGGAGACGCTACCCTATCTGGCAAATGTGACTATTGGATTACACCGCATTCTGTAACCATGAACAAGGGAGAATCAAGGATTGTTGCCTGGTTACGCTACAACATACGATCTGGATAATCGGTAAATATCCCATCAACCCCCATCTGCAGCCATCTGTCGAACTGCTTACGTTGATTAACGGTATACAAATAAACAGGATAGCCGGCATCCTTTATTGTATTAATTTCCGCTTCTGAGGCTGTAGAAGCGCACAGATGCAAGGTGGAGGCTGAAACAGACGACACCAGCCCTTGCCAGTTATCCGGGAGTTTCTCGAACAAATAACCCAGTCTATGCTCTGGATAAACAAGGTGGTATTGCTCTAGTGCCTCATGAGAAAAGCTGGAGATTGTGAATTGATCCTGACCATTCGCCCACTGGGAGACAACACTTCCGGCAGCCATTGCTAGCTCCCTGGCCTCCTTTTTGTGCACCTTAAGCTCAAGGTTCAGGGTGAGATCCAGCTCGGTGATCAATGCTAGCAGCTCGTGCAATTGCAATATTCTACTGTCGGTAAAACGGCGATCAAACCAGCTACCATTATCCAGCGACGACAAGTAATCCCAGTTGGCTGAGCCGATATCGCCGCGCCCATTAGTGCATCTTGCAAGGCTTGAATCGTGGAAGATGGGTAAATACCCTTCATCCGTCATAGTGACATCGACTTCGACCGCAGAAACTCCAAGTTTGGCTGCCAGACGTATTCCAGCTTCGGTATTCTCTGGTGCCAGACCGGCGCAGCCTCTATGCCCTATAACTCTGTCCAAATCTTCTCTCCGCAGTAACTACCCTGTTGAGACAAGAAGTGTACGCCTGGAGGGACTCACTGTGAACTGCCAAAGGTTCTAGGGTGCGGATCAGTGGTTACTGCAATGTCGGGTGACAGGTTTATTATGATAGAGCAGTCCGTGCACTCATGAGATAGATGACAGATACAAAAAAGGCGGTGTTGATCGACTCAACACCGCCTTGGCTTTATAGCAGGATTCCAACCGCTTTAGCTATTGTCCTCAGGCTCGCTGTCAGCAGGCTTTTCAACTGGGCTGGGAACCTTTGCAGGGCTGGCCTTTGCCCTTGGGTCATTGGCAGCACGACTGTTAGTACGTCTGGCCCGGCGAGGGGCAGGTTTAGCCAACGGTTGAATGATGGCAGCTGAGCTCTGAGCAGTCCCAGCTTCAGGAGCAACCTTAGTTGCATCTTGTGCTGTCTCAGTGGCTTTAGGCTCAACAACCGCTTGCTTGGGCTTTTTACTGGCGGCCTTTCTGCGAGCTTCGCGGCGGGTCGTCTTCTTGGCGCCACCATTTTCAGTTGCACCTACATCAGAAATCGACTGTGCCGTATCAACAGCCGCTGCCGCTTTGTCCTCTGCTTTTGGAGCTTTATCCGCAGGTGAAGACTCGGCCACTGAAGCCTTGGCAGACCCTTTTTCAGTTTCCGGTGATTTAACGACCGTTTCACTAGCCTTAGAGTCGGCTTTTTCCGTTTTAACCTCTTCAGTTGGTTCAGGCTTGGACACTTTGGCTTCCGCCTCAGCCGTCTTAACAGGCTTACTCTCGGCTTTGGGAGCCGGAGTCGGCTGAACATTTTCAGTTTGCTGAGCTGCAGTGCTAGTGGCGGCCTTAGCTTCGACAGACTCTGAAGAGCCTGTGATAGCTGAAGGGCTTTGCTCTACCTTTGAAGTGGCCGCATCACGATTTTCATTGCGGCGCCCACGTCTGGAGCTACGACGACGCGATGGCTTGGCGGCTGCTGTCTCAGTGATTTCGTTTACCGTCTCGACAGCTTCTGATACAGCAGGAGTAGCCTCGGCTTTTGCTGTTGTATTTGGCTTCTCAGCAGCAACAGGCTGCTGGTCGGCATTCAGTTCGTTTGCGGCTTCAGCTTGTTGTACGTCGCGTTGTGACACCCGATTGCTGCGGCGTCCCTGAGCTGAACGAGGGCGGCGCTGACGCTTTCCTTCATCGGCTTCGGATTGAGGATTCTTCGCTTCGTCCAGCGTGTTGGATTCTGGCAAATCCTGCTCTTGCTGTTCGCGACGGCGATTACGTCCACGATTATCCTCTGAGCGGTTCTGACGGTTACCACCGCGATTGCCCTTAGGGGACGGTTGACGTGAATCGTCTTTGTTGCGCTCCTGTCGTGGTTGACGCTCATTATCCTTGCGTCCACGTTCAGAAGGTGAAGAACGTTCATTTCGGTCACGTCGAGCATTTCTATCCCCGCGGTTGTCAGAACGACCCTCACCACGGTTATCGTTGCGGTTGCTGCGTCGACCACCACGGCTTCGATTCTCATTGCCACTTTTTGGCTTCTGGTTACGGGAGCGAGTAGTCGGTGCAGGCTTTACTTCTTCCTCTTCGCTGGTAAAGATCCCGGTAAGAGAGGTCACTAACGATTTGAACAAGCCTGGCTTGTTCGGTGCCGGTGTCGGTACCGGAGCAGGCTGTGGCGGAGCAACGTTTTTAACCGCCGCCTCTGCACGCTGCTGAGGAGCTCGGGTTGGCGCTACAGGTTCAGCAACAGCTTCAACCTCTGTGCTGATTTCGTAGCTGGATTCGCCAGCCGCCACCGCTTCGTGATCATCACGTAAACGCTGGATCTCAAAGTGAGGCGTTTCCAGGTTGGCGTTAGGGATAATCACAACACGAACTCGATTGCGTGCTTCGAGCTTTTCGATCATGCGACGTTTTTCATTGAGCAAGAAGGTTGCGACAGATACAGGCACCTGGCCACGGACTTCGGAAGTGCGCTCTTTAAGGGCTTCCTCTTCAATGATTCGCATGACGGAAAGGGCGAGGGATTCTATATCCCGAATAGTGCCCTGGCCATTACAGCGCGGGCAAACAACGCCGCTGGTTTCACCCAGAGAAGGGCGCAGACGTTGGCGCGACATTTCCATCAAGCCAAAGCGTGAAATGCGACCTACCTGAACCCGAGCTCGGTCCATTTGCAGAGCATCTCGCATCCGGTTTTCAACTTCTTTCTGGTTGCGAACCGGGCCCATATCGATAAAGTCGATAACCACCAGGCCGCCAATGTCGCGCAAGCGAAGCTGGCGAGCAATCTCATCAGCCGCTTCGACGTTTGTATTGAGAGCAGTTTCCTCAATGTCACTACCACGCGTAGCACGAGCCGAGTTGATATCGATAGAGACCAGGGCTTCGGTGGGATCAATTACGATTGAACCGCCAGAAGGTAGCTTCACTTCACGCTGGAATGCGGTTTCTATCTGGCGTTCAATCTGAAACTTGTTGAACAGTGGAATACTGTCTTCATAGAGCTTGATCTTGCTTTGGTACTGCGGCATAACCTGAGAGATGAAGTCCATGGCACGCTGGTATGCTGCCGGCTTATCAATCAATACCTCGCCGATATCTTGGCGCAAGTAATCACGCACAGCACGAATGACGACATCACTTTCCTGATAAATCAAAAAGGGCGCTTTTTTGCTTTCGGCTTCGGTTTTGATCGCAGTCCAGAGGTGGAGGAGGTAGTCCAGATCCCACTGCAGTTCTTCGGCACTTCGGCCCAGGCCAGCGGTACGGACAATAACACCCATCTCTTCGGGAATATCGAGTTTGCTCAGAGCTTCGCGCAGCTCGGTTCGCTCGTCACCTTCGATTCGACGCGAGATGCCGCCGGCTCGGGGGTTGTTCGGCATGAGCACCAGATAGCGGCCAGCCAAGCTCACCATACTGGTCAGGGCGGCACCTTTATTACCACGCTCTTCCTTGTCCACCTGAACAATGATTTCCTGACCTTCTTTCACCGCATCCTTGATATTGGGACGACCCTTGGCATTGGCCGCAGCAGGCTGGAAGTAATCGCGAGAAATCTCTTTCAGGGGGAGGAAACCGTGACGCTCAGCACCAAAGTCGACAAAAGCCGCCTCAAGGCTGGGCTCGACACGGGTGATCTTGCCTTTATAAATGTTGGCTTTTTTCTGTTCACGGGCACTGGATTCAATATCCAGATCATATAAACGTTGACCATCGACCAACGCTACACGCAACTCCTCTTGCTGGGTTGCGTTAATTAACATTCTTTTCATGTAGTACCAATTAAGATCAGGGCTTCCCGATCAATGGCACCCTACATCAGTCTCGCTGTGTCAGGCACTGGCCCGGCGGCGCAACAATTAAGGCGGTGCACGGGTTGTGTGGGCTATCAGGCTTACATCGATCTATTGTGTAACGATATAGCGCTCGATTTCATGGGGATTTAAGGTCACCCAATTACGGAGGAATAGGCCATAAGTACCGGATCAGATTCTGTTTTAACCACGCGCTCAGTTATACTCTGTCCGTGGAAGTCCGGTCGGCGTTGCATCTCCACCTTACACGTCAAATCTGGTATGGGGCCGTTGACGAAAAGCGGCTGTAAATCGGTGCGCTAGGCTAAGCCTGACACCGTCCCATTCAATCCCGGGTCTTCGACCCAGGTTTTGTAATTTTTACTGCTTACGTAAGTGCGACAGTAATCTGGCTTGCACTCACTACATTCTGCAGCAGCGCGAATATAACAGGAAAAGCTAAGTGCTTCAATTACCTAGAAAACTGGTAAAATCCCGGCATGACTAAATCTCCCTCACAGACTGCGTCCGAGACAGTTGTCTCGCCTCGAGTCCAACAACATATCATCGACGATGAGCGTGCCGGCCAGCGACTGGACAACTACCTGATATCCCAGCTTAAAGGTGTGCCTAAAACGCTGGTTTATCGCATCATTCGAAAAGGAGAGGTGCGCATCAACAAGGGGCGCACCAAACCCGATTACCGACTCAAAGAGGGGGATACAGTACGCATCCCTCCTGTTCGGGTTGCGAATAAAGCCACCCCAAAAGCCGGCAAACGCCTGACAGAGAGCATCGAAGCCAGCATCCTTTATGAGGATGAGCGCATTATTGTGATCAACAAACCATCGGGTTTGGCGGTACATGGCGGTAGCGGTATCAACCTTGGGCTTATTGAGGCATTAAGAGATGCCCGGCCTGATCAGAAATACCTCGAACTGGTTCACCGGCTCGACCGCGACACCTCAGGATGTTTGATGATAGCTAAAAAGCGCAGCGCATTACGTGATTTGCACGAACAAATTCGTAACGACAGAGTCAATAAGGTTTACTGGGCATTGGTTGAAGGGCGGTGGGCTAATCGCAAACAGCAGGTAAATGCGCCCCTGAAGAAGAACACTCTACAGTCAGGAGAAAGGGTGGTTCGTGTAGACCCTGAAGGCAAACCCTCTTTAACACGCTTTCGTGTACTTGAACCACTAAAAGGCAGCACCTTGATTGAAGCGACTCCCGTTACGGGTCGAACGCACCAAATTCGTGTCCATGCCTTGCATGCAGGACATTCAATTATTGGGGATGACAAATACACTCCCCGAGAGGTCAACATGGCTTTTAGGGAGCAGGGTATCAAGCGGCTTTTTTTGCATGCAGCGGCGCTGGAAATAAATCTTCCCGGTAGCGGCAAGCGACAACGTTTTAATGCGCCGTTACCCGAAGAGCTCGAGCAGGGCTTAAAGGCTTTACGAAATGAATAAACGTTATGAATTAGTAATTTTTGATTGGGACGGCACTCTGGTTGATTCTGCAGAACGTATCAGCCATTGCCTATCCCTTGCTGCTTCAGATGTCGGCCTGGCAGTGCTCGAACATGACCAATATAAAGATATTATTGGGCTTGGCCTGCCGGAGGCTTTTCGCAAGCTTTATCCGGAAGTTGAATGTACCGACACCCTGGAGCGCATGCGCGATCGTTATTCTCATCATTTTTTAGGACAAGAACATGCGCCTTCCGATTTTTATGAGCGCGTTGAGGTTGGGCTTGAACAGATTTGGCGATCGACATTAAAAAGCGCGGTGGCTACCGGTAAAAGTCGCCGAGGATTGGACCGGGTATTAAATGTATATGGCTGGCAGAACATGTTCGACATCACCCGCTGCGCCGACGAAACACGCTCAAAGCCGCACCCGCAAATGCTGGAAGAGATACTCGAAGAAACAGGTATAGCGCCAGAAAATGCAGTAATGGTTGGGGATACCGAATACGATATGGAGATGGCCCATAGAGCGGGCGTCGATCGCATTGCGATGGGCTATGGCGCCCACGACATAAGCCGGCTTTCTCCGTTCAGCCCGGTACTGGAAGCCCACCACTTTGATGAGGTTGTGACCTTTTTAAGTCCACAATAACTTTATCTATACCGGAAATTTGAAACTACCTTTACCCTGACACACAAAAAGTGCAGAACGCATAAGGAAACCAGAAAGCAATGAGTCAAGACAACTGGAAAGAAGAGGCGGGAGCAACGCCTCAGGCAGCTACCGATGAAACTGCCGGCATGCAAAAGGCGCAACAAACTGTACTGGACAACCTGGTTAATTCGGTCGTCAAAGAGCAGCGTGCCAGTCGCCGCTGGGGCATCTTCTTTAAACTGTTGACCTTTGGCTATCTGTTTTTTTTGGCCTACTTATTTCTCGCCTCCGATAAGCTTCAGCTCGGAGACGGCGCTTCATCATTGAGCCACACAGCACTTATTGATGTGCAAGGAGTTATTGCCAATAAAGAAAATGCCAGCGCCGACAATATCGTTTCCGCGCTGCGCAACGCCTTCGAAGATAATGGCACCAAAGGTATCATTCTACGCATCAACAGCCCTGGTGGAAGCCCGGTTCAGTCGGGCTATGTCTATGATGAAATCAATCGCTTGCGCGGACTCTATCCATCTATTCCTGTATACGCTGTGATCAGCGATATTGGCGCCTCCGGCGCTTACTATATTGCAGCGGCTGCCAATGAGATTTATGCCGACAAAGCCAGTCTGGTCGGTTCCATTGGCGTGGTTTCAGCCGGCTTTGGCTTTGTCGAATTATTGGAAAAGCTCGGGGTCGATCGGCGCATTTATACATCGGGCGAGAACAAAGGCTTCCTCGACCCTTTTCAACCACAGAAAGAAAGTGAAGTTGAGTTCTGGCAGACTGTTCTCGACACCACCCACCAACAATTTATTAATAGCGTAAAGCAGGGCAGGGGAGATCGCCTGAAGCAGGATCCTGCTTTATTCTCAGGCTTGGTCTGGTCTGGTGAGCAAGCGCTTGAGGCTGGCCTCATCGACGGGCTTGGCAGCAGTAGCTATGTTGCTCGTGAAATTATTGGCGAGGACAATATTGTCAATTACACCCTCGAGGAATCCCCCCTCGAACGATTTGCGAAGCGAATCGGAGCTGGGGCGGTTGAAGCTCTGTCAACGCAGATGGGATTCAAGGGCGCACCCCTGCAATAAATAAGGCTGACCCAACTAATTAGGGAATCACCGCACTAGCGGGTCGATTCCCTCATCAAGCAATGCAGTGCATAGAGAGATAAGGGGGAGTCCAATCAGACTTGAAGGGTCTTCACCTTCATGGGAAAGAAACAGGGCCGCCCCCAAACCTTCCACTTTAAAACTTCCCGCGCAGTCGAAAGGCTGATCTCTATCGATGTAATTTTCAATTTGATTGGCCGTTAGGGCTCTGAATTGAACCCTGTATCGACTCAGGCTTATGTGTTCACGCCCGCTAAGGGTATTCAGCACGCAGAGGCTGGTGAGAAACTCTACGGAGTTGCCACTGCAACTCGTTAACTGCTCTATAGCCCGCTCACGACTGCCAGACTTGCCCATCATGCGACCAGAATTGACCGCCACCTGATCGGAGGCAATCAGCAAATGCCTTGGAAATTGCTCTTGCAGAGCAACAGCCTTTTCTTTGGCAAGCCGAATGGCGAGTGCATCGGGTGTTTCTGTAGGCAATGGGGATTCATCGATATCGGGAGCCGCCCAGTCATACTTTAAACCCAATTGGTCTAATAACTGGCGCCGGTAACGAGAGCTGGAAGCAAGGATTATAGGAGGCGGGGATAAGGTCATAAGGAGTAATAGGGTCTTAAATTGTGGTAATCCCATCTTAACACCGCCAAAACCTTGATTTTTAGTGAATTAAGGCCTTTTTTCCCTTTGACAGCAGGATCCCATATCCCTATGATTGCGCGCTTATGTTGACCGAGACCCTACCCAAGAAGATAGATCCGCGCAAACTGGCCCGCAAAGGCGCCAAGCTTGCGGGCACTATTGAGCTGGGCGATCTTAAGCGACTGCAGGATTATGTTGCAGAAAGCCAGGGCGCCATAACGGCATTGCTGGAGTTTTTTCGTGATGAGCAGGGTTTCTTTGTCATAGACGCAAAGATGAGCGCACCGGTTGCTATGATCTGCCAACGTTGTCTCGAAGCGGTCAATCTAAACGTCGAGGGTGAGTGTCAATTAGCGGTTGTCTGGACTGAGGATGACGCAAAATCACTGCCCAAGCATTACGAGCCCGTTGTGGTAGGAGAAGAGGAGCTGGAAACGGCATCCCTGATAGAGGAAGAGCTGATACTGGCACTGCCTCTTGTCCCCTACCACCGGGAGGATGAATGCAAGTCGAGTAAAGGGTATTCCACCGGAGAATTTGCTGAAGAAGCAGAGGATAACGGTAAACCAAATCCCTTTAGCGTACTTGCCAACCTTAAATCTGACAATTGATTTGATCAGGAGCAACTAGCATGGCTGTTCAGCAGAACAAAAAAACCCGTTCACGTCGCGATATGCGTCGTTCTCACGACGCTCTCGGTGGACCAACCTTGTCCGTAGACGAAACTTCTGGCGAAACCCATCTTCGCCACCACGTAACAGCTGACGGTTTCTACCGCGGCAAGAAAGTGGTAGCTAGTCAAGACGACGAGTAATTCGCCAATGGCAACAACGGTTGCCCTTGATGCGATGAGCGGGGACCTCGGTCCCCGCGAAGCAGTTTCTGCTGCAGTTAATAGCCTGCAGGAACACAGCGACCTTTCCCTTATTCTAGTAGGGGATACCCCCGTCCTGAGACAGCACCTCAGCGACTGTCCTCCTTACGACAATAACCGCCTTTCTATCGTCCACGCATCCGATGTGGTCACGATGAATGACAAACCCTCCGTTGCCCTTAGAAGCAAGCGAGCCTCGTCAATGCGCATTGCGCTGGAACAGGTATCACTTGGGGCGGCTCAAGCCTGTGTAAGCTGTGGTAATACCGGCGCCCTGATGGCACTTGGTCGCTTTTTAATCAAAACCTTTCCAGGTATTGATCGCCCGGCCATCATCACTCGCTTACCCACCGTTGCAAACTGTACCTACATGCTTGATCTTGGCGCTAATGTTGACTGCACAGCTGAGCACCTTTATCAATTTGCCGTTATGGGCGCGGCGATGCATGAGGCATTGCATGGAACTCCAAATCCCAGTGTGCGCCTGCTCAATGTTGGCGCAGAAGAGATGAAAGGTAACGAACAGGTGCGACTGAGCGCCCAGCTCATCCAGGATAACGAAGCGCTAAACTATCAAGGTTTTATTGAAGGTTCAGACCTCTTCTCGGGCTCTTGTGACCTGATCGTTTGCGATGGCTTTGTTGGTAACGTTGCTCTTAAAACCAGTGAAGGCCTCGCACGTTTGTTGCGCAGTAATATCCAGAAAATGGCAGGGCGAAATTGGTATACCCGACTGGCAAGCCGCCTACTGAAGCCATACATCAATCAACTGATGATGAGCAGCGACCCTGACCGTTACAATGGTGCCAGTCTGTTAGGTTTACAGGGCATAGTCATCAAGAGCCACGGCCAATCAGACAGTCAACGGATAGAGCAGGCCATACGCCAAGCCATTATCGAAGCTCAAAATGATGTGCCACGATTACTGAACGATCAACTTGAGCACCTTCTGGTTTAAATAAATCGTTTAAACAGAAACATATCGTTACCCTCGCTTCCGTTTCTATCCCCTATACTAGGTGGCCTTTCAGACCCTGCCTGGCAACGAGCAGCGGGCTCCGATTTAACCATTAGGGAGACACCCCAGAGCAATGAGCAACCATCTAGCGTTTGTATTCCCGGGACAGGGCTCCCAACAAGTCGGCATGCTGACCGATATCTACGAACAGGAAACCATTGTTCGCAGCACTTTTTCTGAAGCTTCCGACGCTCTTGGTGTAGATCTGACCAAACTGATATTGGAAGGCCCAGCTGAGCAGCTGAATTCCACTGAGAACACCCAGCCGGCACTATTGACTTGCAGTGTTGCTCTTTGGCGACTTTGGCAGCAGCGCGGAGGAGCCATCCCCGCTTATATGGCAGGTCACAGCCTTGGGGAATACTCGGCACTTACTTGCGCAGAAAGCCTGAGCCTTGGTGAGGCGGTAAAAATTGTTCACCTTCGCGGCCAACTGATGCAGCAGGCTGTACCTGTGGGAGAGGGTGCGATGGCAGCGATTCTTGGCTTGACCGACGAACAGGTGCGGGAGGCCTGCCAGCAGGCGGCCAACGATGGAGTTGTCAGCGCCGTTAACTACAATTCACCCGGTCAGGTTGTCATTGCAGGAAGCACCTCCGCGGTTAATCGTGCTATCAACCTCTGCAAGGAAGCTGGCGCAAAGCGTGCCTTACCGCTTCCAGTCAGCGTTCCTTCTCATTGCGATTTGATGAAACCCGCTGCGCAGCAGTTGGCTGAGACATTGAACAAGATACCGTTTGAGGCACCTCAAATTCCAGTGGTGCAAAATGTTACTGCCGACATTGCCGGCACACCTGAGCAGGTACGTAGTAACCTCCTCGAGCAGCTTTATAGCCCTGTTTTATGGGTTGATAGCGTTCAGTATTTAAACAATAAGGGCATCACTCACCTGGTTGAATGCGGCCCTGGAAAGGTGTTATCCGGACTCGCCAAACGGATAGATAGAAGCCTAAGCGCTTCATCCCTCGAAAGCTTGGATGCCTTCAATAAATCAATAGATGCAACCGCATAAAAACGTTTAACTTAAGGTGATAACTTTATGAGTTTAAATGGAAAAGTAGCTCTGGTAACCGGTGCTAGCCGAGGCATTGGTCAGGCAATTTCGCTTGAACTTGGTCGTCTCGGTGCGACCGTTATCGGCACGGCAACAAGTGATGCCGGCGCCGAGAAAATCTCTGCCACACTTCGCGAACAGGGCATTACCGGTTGCGGCATGACACTCAATGTTTGCGATGATGCTTCTATTGCAGCCATTGTCAAAGCGATCACCGAGCAATATGAGGCCCCGCAGATTCTCGTTAATAATGCCGGAATTACTCAGGACAATATCCTGATGCGCATGAAAGATGCCCAATGGGATGATGTGATTAACACAAACCTAAGTTCTATTTTCAAGCTCAGCAAAGCCTGCTTGCGCGGCATGACCAAGGCTCGCTGGGGTCGAATTATCAATATTAGCTCTGTGGTCGGTTCGATGGGAAACCTTGGGCAAACCAATTATGCCGCAGCCAAAGCGGGTGTCGAAGGCTTCAGTCGTTCGCTGGCCCGTGAAATCGGTTCTCGTGGCATAACAGTTAATTCGGTTGCACCTGGCTTTATTGACACCGATATGACCAAAGAACTACCCGATGAACACAAAGAGCATATGCTGGCGCAAATTCCAGCAGCCCGCCTGGGTAGGCCCGAAGAGATTGCCGCTGCAGTGGCTTTTCTAGCCGGTGAAGGCGGCGGATATGTAACCGGTGAAACCCTGCATGTAAATGGCGGAATGTACATGAGTTAGCCTGACCGGTGAAATTGGTTCTTATTTGATCAATTTCACCACCAAATCCAAGGATATTTGGTTAGTTTACGTAACACTGGCTTGAAATAGCCATAACCGTTTATATAAAATTAGCTCGCGACCTCAGAGTCGATCGAATTCTTAATAGGAGTTAAACAAGGTATGAGTACCATCGAAGAACGCGTCAAAAAGATTGTCTGCGAACAACTTGGCGTCAAAGAAGAAGAAGTTAATAACAGCTCATCGTTCGTAGAAGACCTTGGCGCTGACTCTCTTGATACCGTTGAACTGGTAATGGCTTTGGAAGAGGAATTCGAAACTGAAATTCCTGACGAAGAAGCAGAGAAGATTACCACTGTTCAGGAAGCTATCGATTACGTGATTGCACATCAGTAATCAGCTCTTTGCTCCTGCGAAAAGCCGCTCTACTATGTAGTGCGGCTTTTCTTGTGTTTGTGGAGTAAAAAAAATACCCTGCCATTTTTGCAAGGAGACGAACTCAGTGGCACGTCGGCGTGTAGTGGTTACCGGATTAGGCATGCTCACCCCTCTGGGAGCAACCGTACAAACAAGCTGGGATGGCATTCTTGCCGGCCGTAGCGGTATTGCTGCGATCGAGCATTTTGATGCCTCGGCCTACAATACCCGTATCTCTGGTCAAGTGGACGGCTTTGATGTTACCGACTACATGGCCGCCAAAGATGCGAGGAAGATCGATATCTTTTTGCAATATGGCATCGCTGCAGCCTCCCAGGCAATCACCGATTCTGGAGTCGAGATCAACGAGCAGAATGCTCGTCGCGCGGGTGTTGTAATGGGCTCGGGCATTGGCGGCCTTAGCATGATCGAAGAGACGGCCAGCACATTGATTAACAGTGGCCCTCGACGCATCTCACCATTTTTTGTGCCTGGCGCCATTATCAATATGATCAGCGGCAGGCTGTCGATCATGTATGGCCTTAAAGGGCCTAATTACGCTATTGCTACCGCTTGTACTACTGGAACTCATTGCATCGGTATGGCGGCACGAAATATCGCTTACGGCGAAGCAGACATCATGATTGCTGGCGGGGCCGAAAAGGCATCTTGCGAGCTGGGCATGGCCGGTTTTTCTGCGGCTCGAGCAATGTCAACTCGTAACGACGCACCCTCTGCAGCCAGTCGCCCCTGGGATCAAGATCGTGACGGCTTTGTGCTAGGCGATGGCGCCGGTGCACTGGTGCTTGAAGAGTACGAACACGCAGTGAACCGTGGCGCTCGGATTTATGCCGAACTGACCGGTTTTGGCATGAGTGGCGATGCCTTTCATATGACAGCACCGCCCGAAAATGGTGAGGGCGCCGCTGCATCCATGCTGAATGCGATAGATGATGCCGCACTCCAACCCGCTCAAATCGATTACATCAATGCCCACGGCACCTCTACGCCGGCCGGCGATATTGCCGAAAGTCAGGCCGTTGAAGCCGTTATGGGGGATCATGCCGCGCAGGTAGCGGTCAGCTCCACCAAATCGATGATAGGGCACTTGCTGGGCGCGGCTGGCGCCGTAGAAGCTATATTCAGTATTTTGTCGATTCGGGATCAAATTGCCCCCCCGACCATCAACCTGGATAACCCTGGGGAGGGTTGCCGTCTCGATTATGTGCCAAACCAGGCTCGCAAAATGAACATCACTCATGCTCTGTCTAACTCATTTGGCTTTGGTGGCACCAACGGCTCGCTACTGTTTTCCAGAATAGAGTCCTGATGCAGCCGCTCTGGCTAAACGGGAAGCCTCAGGCCGCGATCAGCGTATTGGATCGTGGTCTGGCTTACGGTGACGGAGTGTTTGAGACCCTTCGTATTCACAATACCAGCCCCAGTCTGTTTTATCTGCACATAGATCGATTATCAAGCAGCTGCGAGCGCCTCAATATTCAGCTGGATCTCGCAGTGCTATTGCGAGAAATTGAGGCCTATATCCAGCAGTATTCGATAACGTCCGGAGTGCTTAAAATCATCATCACTCGAGGTTCTGGTGGCCGGGGTTACAACCCCGCCGGCTGCGATGAGCATCGGCGAATATTGGCCTCTTTCCAAGCCCCCGAGTATCCGGAGACACATAGTAAGCAAGGCATCCGGCTTTTTGATTGCCAGACTCGCCTTGGAATCTCACCGGCAACGGCAGGCATGAAGCACCTTAATCGACTCGAACAGGTACTGGCACGCTCTGAATGGAACTCTGACGAATTCGCGGAAGGGCTTATGCAGGATATTGATCTCAAGCCTGTAGAGGGCACCATGAGCAACCTGTTCGTCGTTTCTGGTGGCACGCTTTCTACTCCCGATCTCAGCCAGAGCGGTGTTGCCGGAGTCTGCCGAGAATTTATCTTAAGGCAGGCAAAAATTGAGAAGCTGGACGTCGCAATAACATCACTATCACTGGAAGATATGTATAACGCAGAGGAAGTATTCGTCTGTAACAGCGTAGCGGGAGTTTGGCCCGTGATTAGCTATCAAAACAGGAGTTGGCCTGTCGGGAAGCTAACAAAGCGCATTCAAGGCTGGGTTAATAAGGCAATCTATAGATGATAAAACGTTTAGGTATCGCGGCTATTCTATTGTTATTAATAGGAATAGCTTCAATATTTTTAGCCAGGCAATGCATTAATAACTTTGCCACAAGCGTGCTTTCCAACCCCCAGGAGATCATTATTGAAGTCGCTCGAGGCAGCTCCATAAAGTCACTTTCACGCAAGCTAGCCGCGCAAGGACTCATTGATAACCCTCTCTGGTTTGAATGGTATGGTCGCTTAAGGGGGGATGCCGCTCGTATTCAGTCCGGCCGTTATCTGGTTCCTGCCGACACCCGGGTTTCAGAATTAATGGACATGCTGGTTAAGGGGCGTGTTCAGCAGCTCAGTCTGACTCTGGTCGAGGGCACTACCGTTAAAGATGCTCTCAATGCCATCCAGAGCCACCCCGAAATTCAAGCTAGCCAATCACCGCTTGACCCAGAAGCGTTAGCGAAAACGTTAAACATCAATGGCAATCCGGAAGGCCAGTTATTCCCGGATACCTACTTTTTTACAGCGAACACTCCAACAGCGCAATTGGCCAAGCGTGCTCATCAACGTTTGCAGTCTGTACTGGCGGAAGAGTGGTCTCAGCGGGCCGAGGATTTGCCCTATGAATCGCCGTACGAAGCACTAATCATGGCTTCCATAGTAGAGCGAGAGACCGGGGTTCCAGCGGAGCGAGGCGAGATTGCCGGTGTTTTCGTTCGGCGACTGAAGAAGGGGATGCGCCTGCAAACCGATCCTACGGTTATCTATGGTCTCGGTGATCAATATCAGGGTAATATTACCCGAAAGCACCTGAACGATTACACCCCCTATAACACCTACCGCATTAAGGGCCTGCCACCAACGCCTATCGCACTGGCTGGCCGAGAAGCGATTCATGCAGCCTTGCATCCCAAACCGGGAACCAGCCTCTACTTCGTCGCCCGCGGAGATGGCAGTCATCAGTTTTCTTCCACGTTGGAAGAACATAATCGTGCGGTCAGGCAATACCAGCTAAAGCGAAGAAAGGACTATAGATCCTCACCAGCCGACGGAGTTTCCTCTCAATGAGACGAAAACAAGCTCAATTTATCACCATCGAAGGCGGGGAAGGGGCCGGCAAAAGCACCAACATTGCGGTTATCCAGGCTTGCCTGCAAACCGCTGGTATCGACTACCTACACACAAGAGAGCCCGGTGGTACACCCTTAGCGGAAGAAATTCGTAATTTGTTGCTTACCCAGAGGACAGAGCAGGTGGCTCCCGATGCCGAGTTATTGATGGCGTTTGCTGCCAGAGCCCAGCACCTTAATCAGGTAATCTGGCCAGCCCTCGAAGCCGGCACCACGGTACTTTGCGATCGATTTACAGACGCTACCTTCGCTTATCAGGGCGCAGGTCGTGGCATCGAAGACACTAAGATTACTCAATTGGAACAGCTGGTCCAGCAAGGACTACAACCCGATCTGACCCTGCTGTTTGATCTACCCGTTGAAGTTGGGTTGGAAAGAGCCCGCCAACGGGGCGATCTGGACCGCTTTGAAAGTGAACAGCTCGCATTCTTCGAAAGGGTTCGAGAGGGCTATCTGGCCCGCGCCAGCCTAAATCCGCAACGCTTTGAGATCATTGATGCCTCCCAAGATCTGGCCGCCGTGGCCAGTCAGGTCCGAGAGGTAATGTCACGCCGCCTGAGTCAAACCAATGGATAATGACGCAGCCTCAACTCACCTGCACCCTTATCCCTGGCACGCAGAGCAGTGGCAGCGGCTTTGTAACCTACGTCATTCAGAGACATTGCCCCATGCCTACCTGCTCAAAGGAGCGCAAGGCGGCGGCAAATTCCGATTTGCCTGTGCTTTTGCAGGCTATATGCTGTGTCCTACCCCGCAGGGTGATGCTGCCTGCGGTCAGTGCAAAAGTTGTCAGCTGTACCGCTCAGGTAACCATCCCGATATTAAAGTCTTGCAGCCGGAAGAGAAGAGCAAAGTTGTTAAAGTTGACCAGGTTAGACAGGTGATAGACTTTGCCTCCAAAACTGCCCAGCAGGGTGGTTACCGCATTATCATCATCAATCCCGCGGAGGCGATGAACAGCAACGCAGCGAATGCGCTGCTGAAATCCCTTGAAGAGCCTGGTGAAAACACCTTGATATTACTGGTTACTGCGCGACAGAACTCGATGCTGGCAACCATCAACAGTCGCTGTCAGCAGCTGGCTTTTCCGCTGCCCGATCGCACTGAAACCCTGGATTGGCTATCGGGCCTATCGAAAGCGGGTCGTGAGGACCTTGAGCTCATACTGACCCTTGCCGATGGTCAACCGCTGACCGCACTGCAATATGCCAACGACCAGATATTGAAAGAGCGTGCTCGCCTGATAGAAGAGATAGGCTCCATCACCAAAGGTCAGAATTCCCCCGTTGACATCGCCCAACGCTGGAAAGACCAGAATACAACTGAGCTATTGGGCTGGGTCTCCGGCTGGTTGGTTGATATCGCCAAAATTCAGCAAGCTGGCAGCTCAGCCGTACTGAATAATCCTGACCTGGCCGCTATGGCAGGCTATATTGCCGGTAAGTCAACGCCTCAGGCACTGTTTGCATTGCAGCGCTGGGTCAATGAACAGCGCGCCTTGAGCCAAGGGTCTGCTAACCTTAATAAACAATTGATGCTGGAAGACCTGCTCGTTCGCTGGCTACATTTAACTCTGGGCTAAAATAGTGAATAATAGCTTTTATAACTGACCATTTTGACAGCTGCTGGACACCTATGAATCAAGCTAAGCCATCACCTCGTAACGGAATACTCTCACTGACCATCAAGGATAAGGCCGTTCTATACGCTGCCTACATGCCCTTTGTCAGTAACGGAGGGCTGTTTATTCCTACCAATAAAAACTACGGTTTGGGTGACGAAGTGTTTATGCTTTTAAACCTGATGGACGAGGCAGAGAAAATTCCAGTGGCTGGAAAAGTCGTCTGGGTAACACCCCGAGGGGCTCAAAGTAATCGCGCCGCAGGTATTGGGGTACAGTTTAATGAGAAAGATGAAGTGGCCCGCAATAAGATCGAGACTTACCTCGCTGGTGCCCTCGAATCGGATCGGCCTACCCACACGATGTAAAACCCGGCTTCGCACCCAATAGAAAAACCCGCTAAAAGGCGGGTTTTTTCATACGCTTTCACAATTATTTTTGAGCCTGTTAGTCGACGGTTAATTCTGGAATGCCCTTGTAAAGCTCCAACGCTTTCGGGTTCGCCAAAGCATCCGTATTCTTAACCGGCTCGTTATGTATGATGTTCCGTACTGCAAGCTCGACTATTTTTCCGCTGATAGTGCGTGGAATATCCTCGACAGCAATCACTTTGGCGGGAACATGACGAGGTGTTGTATTTTTCCGGATTGAAAGACGGATTCGATCGACCAGTGCCTTATCCAGCTGGATGCCTTCGGACAGTTTTACAAACAGCACGACTCGCACATCATCTTTCCACTCCTGGCCTACACAAATCGCCTCCAGCACTTCAGGGATTTGCTCAACTTGTCGGTAGATTTCCGCAGTACCAATACGCACACCACCAGGATTTAAGACGGCATCAGCTCGACCATGGATAATCACCCCACCATGTTCGGTTTGTTCACCATAATCGCCATGACACCACCAACCTTGAAAACGCTCAAAGTAAGCGGCGTGATATCGTTCTCCCTCAGGATCATTCCAAAAGCCGATGGGCATTGAAGGGAAGCTATTGCGACAAACGAGCTCACCTTTTTCTCCGGCACGGCTATTTCCCTGATCATCTACAAAATGAACATCCATCGCTAATCCGGGGCATTGAAGCTCGCCCCGGTACACGGGTAGCACAGGAGCACCCAAAGCAAAACAAGAGACAATGTCAGTCCCTCCGGATATTGAACTCAGGCACAGATCCTGTTTGATATCGCGATAAACATAGTCGAAGCTTTCGTGGGAAAGGGGAGAGCCGGTAGATAATATGGCTCTTAATGCGGGTAGCTGATGGGTTTGGATTGGGCTTACGCCTGCTTTTTCCAACGCTGCAATGTACTTGGCACTGGTGCCAAAAATACTGATCTTTTCTCGCTCGGCCATATCCATCAAGGAACACGGCTCCGGATAAAACGGGGATCCATCATAGAGCACCAGGGTCGCACCGCTGGCCAAACCGCTAACCAGCCAATTCCACATCATCCAGCCGCAGGTGGTGTAATAAAACAGCACATCATCCGGCTTCAAATCCACATGCAGGAGATGCTCTTTACGGTGTTGTAAAAGCGTGCCACCGACGCCATGAACGATGCATTTGGGCACTCCAGTGGTTCCGGATGAGTACATGATATATAAAGGATCATCGAATGCGAGAGGTTCAAACTCAAGTGATGGTGCTTCATTGACCAGCTCCTGCCCCCAACCAACCCCCTTGTTCAGCACCGAAAGATCCGGTGTTGAAGAGACAAAAGGAACCACAATAACGGCGTCAATAGAACCAATCAGTGATTCGATTTGCGCGACCTTCGCCAGGCTATCCAGAGTCTTACCGTTATAGTAATACCCGTCGGTGGTGAATAGGATTTTGGGCTCAATTTGACCAAAGCGATCGATCACTCCATTGATGCCAAAATCCGGAGAACAGGAGGACCACACGGCGCCGAGGCTGGTTGTTGCTAACATTGCAATGACCGTTTCCATGCAGTTGGGCATAAACCCAGCCACTCGATCGCCTTTTTCTATTCCTCTATTTTTAAGGCCCTGGGCAAGCTGGCTAACGGATTCATAGAGAGCGGCGTAGCTCAGTTCACGGCGCTCTCCATTTTCACCACAAAAAATCAGGGCAGGGTGATTGTCACGTCGTCTGAGCAAATTTTCCGCAAAATTCAGTTTTGATCCCGGGAACCATTTTGCACCTGGCATTGCATCGGAGTTCGCAAGCACGGCGTCCGCCTTCCGGGAGAATTGAACCTCATCATGCTGGACCAAATGCTCCCAAAAGTGTTCATTATGATCCACACTCCAACGATGAAGATCCCAGTAATCCTGAAGATTTTGTGAGTATTTTCTGTTCACAGCCTCACGAAACATGGTGAGATTAGCTTGCGAAACACGTTTTTCAGAGGGTGCCCAGAGTGGTTGATCCATACCATGATCCTGTTTTGCCGTGAACAACGAAGGGTTTTTTCCTTCGCATTTCTTATAATGTATCGCAGCACTTTCGACCTATCGTCATGCTGCTTGACGCCAACCAAGCGTCAAACTATTTGCTTGATTAGAGGCTGTAGTACTCTAACCAAGCTTTACCCTTACGTAAAGGTAAGGGCGGAAATGAAAACTTACTGAATAAGCGTCTCACCTTTGGCAAATGCCTCTTTAGCCATCGAAATAAGGAATTCTCGCATCCACACACCAGCGGGATCGTGTTCTGCATTGCCGTGCCAATACAGGTGGCATTGCAATGGATCCACCCCCTTGAACGGCAACTCCAACACCTTAAGGCCGGGATCGTTGGCTACCAGGCTGTAGGGGATGGTTAGTGCCATATCAGAGGCTTTAATGACATTCGCCGCCATCAGGTTGTAGTTTGCCCTCAGGGCAATTCGGCGCTGTAGTCCTAACTTGCCTAATGCAAGATCAACGTAACCCAGGCCACTGCGGCGACTGGAGACCTGGATATGGTCCAGGCTGAGGTACTGTTCCGGTGTTAACGCGTCCGTCGCTAGCGGGTGACCCTGTCGCAAAACACAGACATAGCGCTCTTCATAAAGCTGAACATGGTGCAGTTGTTCATCCAGAGGCAGATTAGCCTCAATCACAAAATCAAGTCGACCGCTGGCTAGCTCCTTGGATGCTTCACGACGCTTGACCTGGAAGCTTTCGATGCGCACCTTGGGCGCCACCTTGGCCATCCGTGAAAACATTGCGGGCAGGAAAAGGGCTTCGGTTAAATCCCCCATACTGAAGCGAAACAGCTTGTCGGTGCTGGCGGGGATAAACTCATCGCCATGCTGAACACTATTGCGCATAAGCTGCAACGATTGGCGTATTGGGCCGATAATATTCTGTGCCAACGGCGTAGGAACCATACCCTGAGAGGAACGGATAAAGAGTTGATCATCGAAGGTGTCACGTAACCGAGAAAGCGCATTACTCACAGCAGGTTGCGTTATACCAACCACCTGGCCAGCACGAGTTAGATTGCCTTCACTGTAAATAGCCTCGAAAACGACGAACAAGTTAAGGTCAATATCGCTTAGATTCATATTGAGCTCCTGGGCTAGGGGGCAAAGCGGATCAGTACCGGACAATGATCGGACGGCTTTTCCATTGCTCGGATGTCGTAATCGATCAAGGCCTCTACGCACTCTTTTCTCAACGATTCAGTGGCGAGCAGAGTATCAATTCGCAGCCCTCGTCGAGGGTTATCATTAAAACCTCGGCTTCGGTAATCAAACCAACTGTAATGGTCTTCTGCTTCCGGGTGAATGGTTCTGTAACAATCGCCGAGCCCCCATCCAAGCAGTTTCTGATACCACTCCCGTTCCTCGGGCAAAAAACTGCACTTTCCGGTTCGTAACCAACGCTTGGCATTATCAGGACCAATCCCTATGTCAGCATCCGTCGGGGATATATTAAAGTCCCCCATAACCACCAGACGCTGGTCCGGGCTTTGGTGCTGCTCAAGATACGCTTGAAGATCAGCGTAAAAACGTTGTTTGGCAGGGAATTTAGTCTCATGCTTACGGTTGTCTCCCTGTGGAAAATAACCATTTAGCACCATCACAGGTTCGTGCTCTGGTATCTGGTATTCCGCCATAATCATACGTTTTTGGGCTGACTCATCATCGGTGGGGAAGCCTTTAAGAACGCGCTTGGGAAGCAATTTACTGAGCAAAGCAACGCCATAATGGCCTTTCTGACCGTGGATCTCGGCGTGGTACCCCATATCATTAATGGCCTGATGGGGAAACTCGTTATCAACCACCTTACTTTCCTGAACCCCGATCACGTCGGGCTGATGTCGTTCAATTAAAGCCTCCAACTGATGAAGGCGAGCACGGATACCATTTACGTTAAAAGAGACCAGTTTCATAATCCTGCCAATTGCTATAACGAAGAAGAAAAGAAAAATGAAATCAGAAGCTTACCACAGACCGATGCTATAAGTTCGACGGCTGGACCTATCTCCATGATTGATCAATTGGTCATCCAGCCAAGCTTTTGCTAGCTTAAAAGTCAGGCAATCGGCTCAATAATCTGGCCCTGGAGCGGAGGTAGCTTTATGCAAAGCAATGAGATTGACCCACAGCCCCTGAATACCCAAATTGTCCCTTTGGATCATAACTGGAAGCGGGAAGCTCGATCACTGCTGTTTCACGCCTACCGGGAATGCCCTATTTATCAGCGCCTGTTTTCTTCTGAGCTCGAAGGCTTCTCACAACGACTTCGTAGTGGCATCCGTGAAATGTGCAACATCTACTTTAGTGCCGAAGACCCGGTACTGGGTATTATGGCCAACGAACGGTTAGCCGGGGTCGCCGTATTAAGCAGCCCCAACAGCAAGCGTTTAGCCGATATTCTGAGCTGGCGCTGGAAAATGATGTTAACGGCTGGATTTGGCTGCACCGATCGTGTCAGGGAATATCAGGGCAGGGTAGCCGACCATTTAATGGACTGTTATCAGGTGCCCCTGATTGGTGTCAGCGCGCAACAGCGCCATCACGGGCTGGGTAAGCTGCTACTCGATGAGATCCACAAACGGGTTGAAAGCGACAGTAACGCCCGTGGTGTTGTTATCGACACTGCCAACCCGGCATTCCTGCCTTACTATGAAGAGCTGGGCTACCAGGTGATCGACACGCTGGCCGTAGATGGCTTTGAAGAGAAGGTTCTTATGAGACCGAACCCGGTTCGCTTGGTGCAATAAGAACCTTCAGACTCTCTACCCATAAGCATTCCTCCCACACTTATGGGTAGATTCACGAATATCCAACAGGGCCTATTCAGGTAATCATGGCAGCTCTTATCGAGGACGCCGCCATGATCGTTTATACAATACTATTCTTTGCCGTTACCTTCGCTCTAATGAGCACCGGAGGGCCAGCGCTGGCAGTTCTTTCACGCCGTGATTGAAAATCGACCTGTTTGGTATTGGTAACTTTATACCTTGCAGGGCAGGCAGCCCGAATTGCTCCCGAAACCATCCATTCGAGTACAGATATGAATGAACGCATAATTTAACATAATATACATTATGCGCTATTGGGTTTGGTGGGATGGGGTGATCATCTGAGGTGTTGGTGGACGTCCACACAAAGTACGAAAGCTTTCCACGCAAAGTGTAAAAGTTGTCGTCCAGAGTGTTTGTTGACAGATTAATGAGAATGACCTGCACTTTCAAAACACCTATAAGTAGTGAAATGGCAGAATTAATCTGTGTGGAAGGATTCTTTAATAGCCTCCTCGTTACCTTAAAGATTCACATAACATGAATAGTGTTAACTCAAGTCTCGGCATGTTGGCGAAATTATTAAAGCTATGGGTCATAACCAACATCTATAGATATGATCCTGCACGATGCGCTGTGATGTAATCATGGATCAAGCACTAACATCTCGGGGCAGCCAATGTTAACTGAACTATGCGAGTTAGATGAGTTTCTAGGTAAACAACACTACAAGAAGTGGGTTTTATGCACCTTATAAGCTCCCAAATTGATAACCTTAGAACAGGATATATATACGATTGGCAGGCACCTAGGTTCTTAAAACACCAATAATCCGTTAAAATAACATTAGTACGGATTATTAATCCCC
Organism: Aestuariirhabdus haliotis; assembly: GCF_023509475.1. Classification (NCBI taxonomy): domain Bacteria; kingdom Pseudomonadati; phylum Pseudomonadota; class Gammaproteobacteria; order Oceanospirillales; family Aestuariirhabdaceae; genus Aestuariirhabdus; species Aestuariirhabdus haliotis. Next base: position 168,661 of record NZ_JAKSDZ010000003.1, read on the forward strand.
CCCGCTATATAGGTTTCTCATGGCAAAATCCGGTCAGGCACGTGTTCCCACTACCCGTCAGCAGCGCCACCTCTTTAGTGTTATCCCGAAATATCGCCATCCAGAAAAGAACACTGCGATTCCAGTGTTTTCGAAGTAGCTTACGGACCAGTTTGAAGTCGTCATCCATGTAGTGACGATTGCGCCTGGACCTTCACCTTCGTCCTCGTGCCATGCTATCAGCTTCAAAAGGTCTGTAGCACCATTTTCTGGGGCTTAGATTACGTTGAACCTCAGGATAAATGGTGCTTCTATGCCGCCCTAATATACGAGCGATTTTGGCAATAGGCAGCCTTTCTTTTCTAAGGGCTGAGAAGGTATATCTTTCTTCTGAGGTGATCTGTCGATACTTCACTATTGCTTTTCACTTCTTGGCGGGAGTAAAAAAGCCTTAGTATCGTAGATCGCCTCTCTTAATAATGGATTTGTCGCACTTAGTATATGAATTCGGCATGGATAATTTATACTCCGTACTCAACCTTTTAAAAGCCGGCTCGTTAAAACCTTCAAATCCGTTATTCATCACTCAGAACGGTGGCCCCTACTCCCCCAATAGACTCCAGGAGCATATGGACTTAATGCATCGCGGATGGGCAGGCATAGAGAAAAGATCTTCACATATTGGGCGTAGAACACTGATAACCGATGTCATTCATAAGTAGAAAAAGTCAGTCAAAGTTGCCCAGAAGATAGCGGGTCATGGGGCCTCCTCCACAACCTTGATCTACGAGGGTCCACTCGAAGAGTGGAATTTATGAAGCCCTGAGTCAGGTTGATAAATAAGCTAGCTAAAAGCTGTCTGACATAGGCAAGCAAATTGAAAGGCTCTAGTTACGATAATTAAACACATTTACGGGTTAAACGGAATTTACCCAATTACGCAGCATGGCTGTATTGCCTACCTTTTATCTTGCTATCTCTATGTAGTGGTCAACTAATTCCAGACAGTAATTAGTTGACCACTACACTGCGACTTAATGAAAATCTATCTAGCATGCGCCTTAACACACGTACCTAAAGTTTACTTTGAAGACTATACCAAACTAATAATCAATATTGCCGAGCATCTGTCAGCTTGTGGGCATGAAGTAAATAATGTGTTTTAAGAAGCACCAAAAAAAAACAAAGCAAGCCCAAAAAGATATCATGGGGTAGACCATATTGAGCATGAATTACAGGTCGGATATGGTTATATTTCCTTAATAGCTTTTGGGTTACCATCATTGAAAAAAGTACTTAAATACAGCTTTCAGTCTGATCCCTGTAGTCAGCTTTCACCCTTAAATGAATAGAAAGCCAACCTAAAAGGTTTAAGTTTAGAGCTGGAAAATTCGAATAACAAACCAAGCTTGCATACTTAACGATTGATGCGGCGGCTATTAATAACAGTTTCCGCATTAACTCCCTCATGATTTCATAAAGAATTAATTCTCATCAGCTTTTGGACGGCACTCTTTACTTTGAAATATTTTCATTATTAATTAACTCGATACAGCGAGGGCAATCAACTTTGTTCTGATCGAAGTCATAATGGAATGGCCAAATTACGTGACCATCTTTGATTTGTGTTTTATGGGTTATTGGAATACAAAGTTTTTCTTGGGATGCCACCTTTGGAAACTGGAATCCATTCCCTTCAAACACCAATTTCTTTATACCTACCTCCTCTAGCATTGGTGATAAATCATTTATGTGAGCGTCAGGTATGCCGAGCACAAAAAAATTCCTTGCACGTGTTAATGCAACATAACCAATTCGCCCCAATTCAGTCTCTACGCCCTCCAACAGACTTTCAACATGCTTTTTTTCTGTAGCCATATAGAGAACCGCATCCAAGCTTTCCCCTTTAGCCTGATGCACTGTATCCACCCTGATACTTGGTTGCCTCTCAACTATAAAATCAGGTGGAGGAGCTATTGGGGCGTCAATCAAGTTGGTTTTTGCTAATTTATTTCCAAGCTTGTCAGCGATCGTAATTCCATGCTGTACGCTAATATTCGAAAGCAAATTGATAAGCCTATCTTTTACTAGATTATGCCATTCAGACTTAGCTTTTAAGTGGCCTGAGGGTAAACCCTCTTCTTTGGATCTAATGAACTTCCATATGTCTTGTCTTATAGGCTTAACTTCCGGAAAGTATTCTGGATTGGCTAGCATTGTCATTATGTTATTTGGAGCGTTTAGCATTAGGCTCACAACACATCTGGTTACTAACGTAAAAGCCTTATGATAATTTGCATTAACGTCACGTTCAAAAGTCGCAGACGCTAGCTGTAAAATTCTTCCTTGTCCGAAGTTCTTTGGTTTCCCTCGTAACTTTTCGATCCCAATATTGCTTCGGTATAAAACAGCAGAGTTTTCTGTTTGCAGATCGAGTTCAAGCAACTTGCTACTGAAAGCATCAACGATGCTACTATGATTCTTTGGGTTGTAGGCCGTAAAATACGCACCGTGTAGAGGGTTAGTTGTTTTTTTAAGCGATTTGTCTTCTCGTCCCGATAACGCATTTGCAACATTTACGATCCCTGAAACAGAACGAAAGTTTACAGTTAAAGCTTGGCTGTCATTAGCTTCATCCTCGTCAAACGAACGAATGTACTGGCCGGTTGCTCCGGCAAACTCGAAAATAGCCTGATTGGGATCACCTATCAAGGATACGCATGCCCCGTTTTTAATCAGCACCTCCAAAATTTTTTGATGTAGAACACCAAGATCTTGCGCTTCATCAACAAGAATGTGAGGATAGCGATTGACCATCACCCTTAAAATTTCAGGCTGATTTAATAAAGTAGATAGCGACCAAAGCTTGCCCAATTCATGGGTATAGGCGCCTAACCTCCCTAGCTGTTTTGTTACTTTGAACCCATTGTCAATCGGATATAGGTTTTGGTGCAGGCGATAATAGAAAACAAATCTATCACTCTCAATACTTACTACAACATCATCTAGCTTGTTTGGCTGAACTGACCTGGTTTCACCATTTGGCAAGTCGTACCAATATGTGTATTTCTTATTTTTCAAAAATGATTCATTGCCACTTAAAAGAAAAGGTGTCTGCTTACAACACATGGTCCGGTAAGCGTGAGGCCTTAAAATATGGCTTGTAATGAAACCGTCAAAAGTATCGATGGTTACTCGTGAATCAATTACACCATTCTGTACAGATAACGCCGTTGAGAAAGCGGTTCTAAAAGTATCGACCGCTATATTTGAAAAGGAAAGCAATGCAATATGCGATCTTGCTCGACTGAGATCCCCTCTAATCTTTATTAATCTTTTAACTGCTGTTTTAGTCTTGCCGCTACCAGCACAGGCTACAACCGACATTGAACAAAGGGGAGCTTGTACAATGTCTTGTTGCTCATCAGATAAATCACTCACAAAACATCCTTATCATTGGCATACGTGCTTAATCGCACCTTCAATATAACTTGGAACTTTGAATCCGATCTCAACCTCAGATATAGCTTGCGCAAGGACCTGGCCGTAACGTCCTTTTTGGATGTTTTTTTCGTTCTCGCCCCTTTCAAACATACCGCAGAACAAAGTTTTGGCTGCAGCTTGATTGGTTGGGGCAGCGAGAACCTGTTTCTCAAGCTGATCACCGATTTTTGGGTGCATTTCTTTTAAAGCAGAGAGCATTACTTTACGGTTTTCTTCGTAGAGCGCTAGATCGTATTCGAGAGTCTTCAGCCCATGAAATACTTTTACTAATTCGTCCTCCCTACTCAACAGATTGCGTGTATTATCCGAGAAATTTACGTTGTCCTTCAAGTCAGGATAAATAGGGATTCTCTTCGGCTTTTCCATACCTGGCTCTTCTAGAACCTCATAGGGATCTCCATCTGTTATAACTGCGACTGGAATCTGCAATGCATTCTTACCAAACAACGGAAGAAACGCATCAAAATTTAGCCCCTCTACACTTAATAGACTTATTGCATTCCTTCTCAGATCGTATTCTTTATCAAGTTTTTTAACCAAAACGCTGAGAAGCATTAATTCTGCAGCACCTTCTACAAATATGACTCGACGCGCAAAAAAAATCTCTGCTCTCGTCACATCAAGATAACGCTCCAATTTTTGCTTTGTTTTTTTGTGCTTTTTGGGAGTCTCATCAAACAATATATCCCTTGGAAAAAAAGCCTCTACTTCGTTTTTAGTATCGATTAAGCAAACAGTAGAATCTAGGTTTGCAAGGCTGGCAAAATTCGGGGAGTGACTGGTAACAAATACTTGAACCGCGCCCTCTCCCTCTTCAGCCTTAACTTCCTGGAGATAATCCAGTAGCACGGATTGGAGTTGCGGGTGAAGATGTGCTTCGGGCTCTTCAACTATCAGCCCTCGATAAGCAGCGGTGGGATCCTTAGCCATCTCACTTAGCACAACGGCCATAAATATTAGGTTGTTAAACCCGAGTCCATTCAACTCAATATCGAAATAATCGGCCTGAAGAGATAGCCTGGCAGATAATCGATTGAAGTCTGTACCACTGATACCTAAAGAAAGTAACTGAGCCAACTTATCTCCAAGCATGGCGCTGTGCTTACTGGCTATCGAAGTTTGAGTGGACTCTATGGGGCCTTTTTCTTTTAACTGTTCGTCATATTGAACTAACGTCTTTTCAATTTCTTCCTTCCCTGCTGGGTCCTCATCACCAAGCAAGCGTAACAATTTGGCTAATTGGCTATTTCGGCCTGGTTTAAGGCCCTGGGAAGCATCCCTTAATGGTTTTAAATAAACACCCCGAAGATTTTCCAGTATATCGCTATTAAGCCCAATTTCTTCGTGCTCGCCACACCAGCGCTTGGGCCGCATTCGGCCTGTAGCACGGTCAACAAGACTGTAACTAACAGATATATGCGCCTCAAATGCTTCTTCTCCCTCAACGGGAACTAATGACGGCAAAAAATCGGCCTCATCCTCATCACTGAGGTCTGAAAAAACAAACTGAAACAAGATATCTCCATTTGCAGGAGTGCCATCGCAGGGTCTATGAATATCATCACTCGTAAATCGTGGATACTGCTCCTCATGTCCTGCGAGCAAGGATCTGAGCGCATCAACCAATGCTGTTTTACCAATATTGTTGGCGCCCACAATAACGTTAAGACCAGGAACGAATTTAAATTCGGCATTCTTTAGCTTTCTAAAATTAGATACCTTCAGTGACTTTAGGTGCAAATCAACAATCCTCTTTTTAGGGTGTATCCCCATTTATTAGTGCCATGAATCCCGCATTCAAAGATATGCATTAATGAAAATCCACCCCATCCAAAAAATGCGTCCCATCGACGGTAAGCACATTGGTGTAAATCTCCGTGCTGTCCACTGACTTATGCCCCAATAACTGACTCACATACTTCAGTGGCCGTCCGTGCAGTAACAGGTGAATCGCAAACGAATGCCGAAACGTGTGGGCACTGATGGCGAACGGTGCGCCCCCTACTCTCTCCACCAACGCATGAATATGCCGGTTCACCGTCTGCCGGCACATCGGAAAGATGCGGTCGGTTTTTTTGAAGTGCCCTGCGTAGAGGTAACTCTGGATACGGTCTTCCAGCGCGTGATCGACGATCGGAATGTAACGTTTGGGCGAGCGCTGTAACGCCACCCTGGTCGGGCGACCCGGTCGCTGCTTGAGGGTCTTGAGAATCACCCCGAAATCGTAGCCGTCATCGATGAACGATGTCTGTCTCAGGGCCAGCACCTCGGAAACGCGAGCACCCGTGGTCCACATCAGATCCAGAATCAGACGAAAGGTCGGGTGTTTTTCGGCATCGATCAGCCGCAGTATTTCCGGTTTGAGCAAGTACACCGGCATGGCATCGATGGTGTTCAGTACGGTGGGCCGCTTGGCCACCAGACGATCCCAATCGATTGTGACCGATTGGATGGGGAACGCCACAACCGGTGCTTCCACGGGGTGAAAGAGGCGTTGGGGGCGTGCAGGGGGAAATTCATTTTCCCCGGGGTGTTTTTGAACCATTTTGTCTGGGACCTTGGTGCAAAACTAACCCCATTGTATACCCTTTATGCCGGATTAGACACCGCTACCCCTGAGGCAATGGCCCGCCCTGAGGGGGCAGCTCCGCCCTGCACCCAAATACCTGCAGATGGTGCACAATCGCACCGATTACCCAATGAGCTTTGGTGCAACACCGAAAGTCAAAGAAGTCTATTGGGGTGCTACGCCCCCAAACCCCTGTATAATAAGGGGAGGTATCAACTTTCAGCCTGAACAGCCCTCAGAAGCTCTCTACGGCCTCATATGACGTAAGGAGGTTCCATTATGCGCTATTTTGTTTGATGGGATTGGGTGGACATCTGAGGTGTTGGCTTCCTCGCTGCGGCTCGCATGGCTACGTCTCTGCACACCTCAACTGGATTTAACAGCGGATGGTCTGTGGCGCGTCGCTCGTTAGACTCAATCACAACTCGATATATTTATACTGAGCTTGAGATAATTCTTGCTTTCGATCACTGTCATGAAAGCTCTGGCATCTCAGGCATCCGTGATGAATGATGTTCAATAATCATCCAGCGCGTACCATTCCATCGGTATATGAATGTAAAGCGCGCCTGTACTTTTTCTTCTTCATTAAAGGTAAACGTATAAACTCCAGAATTAATCGCAATTTGATCGAAAACACGAATATTACATTCATCGATCTTTCCTATGGGGTTATTCGCAAGAAACTGGACAAAGTAATCAGCAATCTCTTTGGTGTTGTAACGAACCTGATTGGAGATCGTGGGAAGTAAAACGGCATCACTTTCATAGAGCGATGCGACAACCTGAGAGTCCCCTGTTTGCAGTGCGCCATTCCACTCATCAAATAAAGATAAAATTTCAGTTTTACTCATCTGACATCCTACGATTATGGGCTCTCGGCCTTCTTTTTAGCTTGCTGAAACGAGGCCAATATCTGCTGCTGATAGTGAGCACCATAAAGCACCATAAACTGTCTGTTCTTGAAGTCGTTGGCATCTTGCAGGGATGATATACGTTCTTTAATAAGTGCAGGTGTTAACTTCAAGCCGCATTCGACGGTTATACAGTGATGCCACTCATCGTAATTATTGGGTATTCGAGCTGCCATCATGTTTTTGTTTATCGTTTAGGCCAGATTAATTGAATTGCTGATAAGGTGGCGCTAATTCCCGGGTTAGGTATTTAATAGCATCATCCGGTGAATACTCACCCAAACTGGTACCGTCGTTATATCTTAGATTGACCTTACCGCTTTGGGCCTCTTTTGCACCTACAATAACCATAAAACAGGTTTTTTAATGCGTGCTCAGGCTTACAAGCGCCCTATCTTCTCGACTCTCACAGGTCCGACTATAGTGTGTACCGCAGCGGTACTGTTCTTACTGTCAACCGTGGTTTGGCGAATCGTAAAACCCTTAGGAATCACCGCCTTAAAACTGTATCGGCCATCGTAACAAGCACCGAGTCGACAGGAGCTACATAAGTCTTGCCATCGATGAAGGGCTTGCGAAACAGCTCCTCTCTGGTACTGTCTCTGACATATACACAGACAACAGTGCATTTCGTAATCTTATCCTATGAAGAAAAATATTTGGCACCCCGTAACCTTCCAACCAGAATTAACTGTTGGCCAATATGTTGTCCCCAACTTCGTATCTAACTCTGTCGCCATTCGCCTGAGCGACAAAGAGTTTGTCTTGTACAGCCCAGGGGAATCCCTACTAGCCAGCTGGCCTGATAAGTGGCGTTCAACTGATACAAAAATGCACATCATTATGCCCAACGGATTTCACTATATGGGTGTCGCGGCTTGGCAAACAGCGTTTCCAAATCATCAGCTCTATGCCAGTAATGCAGCCATTCCCCGTTTGATAAAACAGTCTGTGGCACCAGCCGAAAGCGATATCATTCCACTAGAAAAACAACAGCCGCCTTTGCCCGAAAGTTATTCAGTCCTGTTTCCTCCTGGGCACAGAGCCGGAGATATCTGGCTAAAAAAGGATAACGGTGATGGAAGCTCTGTCTGGGTTACTTGCGACAGTTTTTTAAACTATGAGCGCGTCTCAAATCAGCCTGTTGCCCGTTTTGCCCAAAAGTTACTGGGTGCTGCGCCGGGACTTAAAATCAGCCAGGTGGTCAAATGGTTTATTATGAATAATCGCAAGCTATTCAAACAATGGGCGCTGCAACAACTCGCCAACGACAAGCCGACTACTCTGATGCCCAGTCATGGCGAGATAGCTCAAACAGATGCTTTACCGGAACAATTGGAAGACCTTATAAAACAACGTTTGTAGCTTGACTTTAAAGCCGCGCCTAAATAGTAGATGGATCAGCGTCAGCGTGGCTTTGAGCCTTCAGCGGGTTCGATGATGAACGTTTTTAACGTTCCATACAGGCACCAAATACAACAACAGCAAAGCGATCATCCGAGCCCGATAAGGACATTTTTCCGCTCGATTGATCAATAACCATAGTCCAACCCAAGCCATCCCTAACCCCTTCTACACCGTCATCCGCGCCCTGCAGAAACAGTTTATCGTCCAGAGTTTCTACACGTTCAATGGGGGTCTTTCTTTTTGCGCTGCGTAGCTCTTTATTGGCCACATCAACCACAAAGAAGTCCGGAATATTCATGCTTTGCGATGTCACCGACTGACATCCTTGATTGGCCAGACATTCATTCACACTTTGTGTGGCGCACAATAACTCTTTCGAGCCATCCAATGCGAACAACACAGATGCATTCAGCGCCATAAAGCCGGCTAGTATCGCCCTAAAAGCAATTCTCATATCTACCCCCTATTTTACTGTGTATCCGCGTCCTTCCAGACATGCGGAATAGGCTCGATTATAGTTATTGCGATTATTGGCGTAATTGGCGCTTTCACGCTGCTCCCACTCTCTTCGTTCACGCTCAGCCGCACTATTTTGCGATGATTGGCGAACGCCACCAATCAAGCCTCCGGCTACGGCACCTCGCTTGGCTGCCTTAGAACTATCCCCAATAATACCACCTAGCACGGCACCACCTACCCCACCTCTGACAACGCCGCCAGAGCTTTTTTCATTACTGGGTGGTGCAGTCGTTGCCTGGGGTACCGCCATCGGGTCAAAGCCTGTGTCATTTTTAGCCCAGCTGTAACATTCGTATTTGTCTTTATCTAATTGTTCTGCACTTTGCCCTTTCGCTGGATAAATATAGAGTTCACTCGCAATGGTTGGCCCAGAAAGCAGCATAACGCCTATGAGGAATGCTCCTCTATGCATGGTTCTTTTCATCGATATTCCTCGTTTTCATCGAGTTACAAGCAAAATATCATTGGCCTGCGAGTCAAAATATCCGCAAGCACAGGATTTAGCTGCCCTGCTTTTGAGGCGAATAGACGTGCATTATTAGAGCATTTGGCTTGCATGAAGAGCATGATAGAGCCCCAATCCGTACTAACCATGTGCCACGCCAGGCAGAAGCCCCTTAAGTCAGGATAGCTCAATCAATAATAGACCAAGGAGAATGCCATGCGGGCTTCTAGTAGTGCCTATTTAGTAACGCGGGATCAGTTATTGGAATCGCATTGTTGCTGGTGAGGGGTATAAACCCGGCGCTCACCCGAGACACCTCTCAATGGGAAAGAACCATTGAAGCGCCAGCCATCTTCGCCCTGCCCGCCATGCTTTTCGACAAACTGATGCGAGGCCAACAAAGGTACACCCAGTGACTTGGTTAAATCCTGTATTCGAGCGGCCTCATTGGCGGCAGCGCCTATGGCCGTAAACTCAAGTCTTGAGGGTGAGCCTATGTTGCCGTACATGACAGTGCCAAAATGCAGCCCAATGCCAAACTCCATGCCTTTACATTCGGGCTCCGATTGCATTCGGGAGATGGCGCAGCGAGCCGCCATCAGTGCATTCGCAGCAACCTTCGCAGGCACCGCTTCACATCCGTGTTTTCCGATAGGGAAAATAGCCAACATGGCATCACCGATATACCGCAAGACCTCACCATCTTGCTCCAGAACCGATTGAGCCATAATTTCAAAAAATTGATTAAGCTTTTCAATAAAAGCCTCCAAACCCATCTGATCGGCCATTTGGGTCGATCCACGAAGATCACAAAACCATATAATGGCCTCGATCTGTTCTCCGTCCCCACGCTTGATTCGGCCTTGTAACACCTGGCTTCCCGTTCGCTTGCCGAGGTAGGTTTCCAGCAGTATTTGCGAAGTGCATCTCAGCGCATAAATCTCCAATACCCGGCCCATTGCAGGTAAAAGTTCGTAGATCATCGCCAAATGCTCTGTAGAAAAACCAGGGCCTTTATCCGCCGCCAAGGTGATGGCGTGAATGCTGCCATCCATAAATTCAATGGGGAGCGCCACATAATCGCTAGCGCCCTCGTCAGCCAGTTCGGACAACAACGGATAATCGAGCTGAGCATCAGGACCGCTTAACCGTCGGCGAATAGCCCCGGCGCCCTCTTCAAAAATGGCCCAGTATGGGCTGTCTCGGTAGGTTTCCGAATGCAGCATTTCATGGGGTGGGTTATAAACGGTAATTTCGTCGTCCCCTTTCACCCAGGTAAAGCTGAAACCTGTAATTTGCGGGTGCAATAACCTCAGTGTAATGCGTACACGGTAGAGAGGTACACCCAAGGAGAGCAGCCGCTCAACCAGTGCCTTGGTCAGACTTTGGGCATCCGGCAAACGCCAGGCTTCGTTAAGCATCCACTGGGATAAGGGCTCTTCAGGCACATGAATCGGCTGTACATTCAAGATATAGGGCTCCTGGCCGCTAGGCCTTCACCGGGTTAGTCTCGGAAAAGTAAGTATAACCCCCAGAGCGCTTTGTGGAATCTGCCAATAGGCACCCATCGACAGATCCGTATTATGAGTTCAGGAAACATCAAGCGGGAGCAAGCCATGATTACAGTAGCAACACCCTCACTGAAAGAGTGCACACAGTGCTTACTGCAATTACGCGCCCGTCACTTCACCCTGAAACGCATTCAGGGTCGCTGGATTGCAACACTCAGCAAGCAGATATCCGCCTAGGGTCCTTAAACAATCACGCCTGATAAAGGTTTTCATAGCAATAGTTGGTGGCTTTTATGTAGCCATCGACACTTCCACAATCGAAGCGCTTGCCTTTGAATTTATACGCTAGTACACAGCCATCTTTGGCTTGCTTGAGTAGCGCATCGGTGATTTGAATCTCCCCCCCCTTTCCTGGTGGCGTATTACGGATAATCTCGAAAATATCCGGCGTCAGGATGTAGCGGCCAATAATGGCCATATTGCTGGGCGCGTTTTCGGGAGCAGGTTTTTCCACCATATCGTTTATTCGGAAGATATCTTCCTTAATCATCTCTCCGTCGATGACACCGTACTTATAAGTTTCATCGGCGGGCACCTCCTGAATAGCGACAATACTGCAACGAAACTGTCGGTACAGCTTGACCATTTGCGATAACACTCCCTCTTCCGGGTTAACACAGAGATCATCAGCCAGCACCACTGCAAAGGGTTCGTCACCGATCAAGGGTTCACCGGTAAGAATCGCATGCCCCAACCCCTTCATTTCTTGTTGGCGGGTGTATGAAAAGGTGCAGGCGTCAATCAGGTGACGAATATCCTTGAGTAGATTTTCTTTGGAGGATCCCGCAATCTGATGCTCGAGTTCGTAATTGGTATCGAAGTGGTCAGCCAACGCACGTTTGCCACGTCCCGTTACAATACTGATTTGATCCAAGCCAGCTTCCAGCGCTTCCTCAACGCCGTACTCTATCAGTGGCTTATTTACGATTGGCATCATCTCTTTCGGCATGGATTTGGTCGCTGGCAGGAACCGTGTACCATAGCCTGCGGCGGGAAATAAGCATTTACGAATCATTGATCAGGGGTTCCTTCGGGATTAATTATTTCTGTGCGTCCATAAATATCATCCAGACGGACGATATCATCTTCACCGAGGTAGCTACCAGATTGCACCTCGATCAGGTCCAGTGGAATTTTACCGGGATTCTCGAGCCGGTGCTGTTCTCCCAGTGGAATGTAGGTTGATTCATTTTCAGTCACCAGATACTGGCTGTCACCGCAGGTCACTTTCGCCGTTCCCTGCACAACCACCCAATGCTCGGCGCGGTGGTGATGCATTTGTAAAGATAAGCTGGCACCTGGATTAACCCGAATATGCTTGACCTGGAAACGTTCCGAAGTATCAATTTCTTCGTATTTTCCCCAGGGACGATAAACGGTGCGATGCTCACGCGCCTCTTTGCGCCCTTCAGATTTGAGCAGGCTTACAACGTCCTTCACCTGCTGCGCCTTGGCCCGATCCGCTATCAGTACCGCGTCATCGGTTTCTACAACAATAATATTATCCAGCCCAACTGCCGCCACTAGACGGTTGTCGGCGTGCACGTAACTGTTGTTGCAATCAACCAACAAGCGATCACCAACACCACCATTACCCTGGTCGTCAGCAGGTTGCAGATCTGCTAGAGAATCCCAGGCACCCACATCGCTCCAGCTAATATCGGCCGGAACTACAGCGCCTTTTTGCGTATGCTCCATCAACCCGTAGTCAATGGAAAGATCAGGTGCAGCAGAGAAGCCGTCCTCCTGTAGGCGAATGAAGTCCAGATCTTCTGATGCTTGCTGAACTGATGCCTCGACCGCTTTCAGAAGTTCAGGTTGATATTGCTGCAGTTCATTGATCAGGGTTTGTGCCTGGAACATAAACATGCCGCTGTTCCAGAAATAATCACCACTGGCAACCAGCTTTTTAGCTCGTTCCAAAGAGGGTTTTTCAACAAAGTGATCTAGCCTTAACCCACCTTCAGGGAGCTCAGCGCCGCCCTTGATATAGCCATAACCGGTTTCCGGACGATCGGCAATAATACCAAAGGTGACCAGACGGCCTGTAGAGGATAGGAGACTTGCTAATTTGATTCGTTGATGGAATTCATCGACTCGGGCGATAACATGGTCAGCAGGCAATATCAGTAACGTCGGATTCTCACCAGATCGCTGGGCGATCAAGGCTGCCGCGGCTATGGCTGGAGCCGTATTTCTAGCGCAAGGTTCCAGCACAATATTGCTACCCTCGGCACCGCACTGACGCATCTGCTCGGCAACCGTAAATCGGTGCTGCTCGTTACAAACGATGAGCGGCGGTGCAACATCATCAACATCTGCTATACGACGCCAGGTTTGCTGAATCATGCTGTCATGGTCTGACAGCATACGAATTAACTGCTTGGGGTAGGACTCTCGCGACAGAGGCCAAAGCCGGGAACCACTACCACCTGAAAGAATAACCGGTACGATCATGAACTATCCCTGTAAGACCAATCGAATGTACATACAGATAGTAGCGGAAAAAAAGAGCTTAAGTCTTCGGCGGGAGGATTTTTTTGAGTGGTGCCCGGAGCCGGAATCGAACCGGCACGACCTTACGGTCGAGGGATTTTAAATCCCTTGCGTCTACCAATTTCGCCATCCGGGCTAAGGAGGGCAAGCGTCTTAGCAAGTAAAACGTGGCGCTAGTTTACACTGGATATCTTAGGCCTAACAAGCTGTTTTAAAAGTGCTTTATACTCATAAAAAGTAAAAGTAACAGCCGCTCACAAGAGATTCAGAATAAACTTGGGTTCGCCGAAAACATCCTTGTTTTCAGCGGGAAGATGGAGGCTGAGGTCGGAATCGAACCGGCGTACACGGAGTTGCAGTCCGCTGCATGACCACTCTGCCACCCAGCCTAAATCGGGAGGATATTGCAAAAGTACAATACCCAAAATGCAGAAAATTTGGAGCGGGAAACGAGACTCGAACTCGCGACCCCAACCTTGGCAAGGTTGTGCTCTACCAACTGAGCTATTCCCGCTCTGTGTATGTTTAACCAGTTACCGCTGGTGCGAATATGAGGCAAGCCTCCTCGCTTCCTGATGTTCAGGTGGTGCGTATTGTATGCGCTCGGAGAATTCTGTCAACCCATTGATTCAAAAAAGAGTTTTGGTTGAATTGTAGCCAGCTAAGACTGATCGTCGGTTGGCATTAGGTCCCCCCAGGCAGCCGACAAATATTGCCACATCGACCAAATCGTCAATAACGCAGCAACATAGAGAAACCCAAATCCGATTTGACCAACCAGATTGTTAATCTCGGCCGGAGTTGCCAGCAGGAAGAAAATGGCGCCCATTTGGGCGGCCGTCTTAATTTTACCAATATAGGATACAGCCACACTGGTTCGCTTCCCCAGCTCGGCCATCCACTCCCTGAGTGCCGAAATCACTATTTCTCGACCAATAATAATCATGGCGGGGACTGTCACCCAGAAACTGGCATACTCATGCACCAGAAGAGTCAGGGACACCGCAACCATCAATTTGTCTGCGACAGGATCGAGAAAGGCACCGAAGGGTGTACTCTGATTCCAGCGACGCGCCAGGTAACCATCGAGCAGATCGGTGCAGCCAGCAATAAAAAAAATCCCGGCCGCTGCCATGTAACTCCAACCCACCGGCAGGTAGTAGACAACGACAATAACGGGAATCAGCAACACTCGTAACAAGGTCAATAGGTTGGGGATGTTCATGGAATCCTTTGTGTCAGGCATCAACAGAAGCGTAGATATTAGAGCGATTAATCTGGATGTAAAGCGTCATGAATGGCTTCGGCCAAATGGGCACTGATCCCCTGCACTTTCTGTAGCTCACTCACTGACGCCTGACTAACCCCCTGCAAGCCTCCAAAGTACTTCAGCAGCTGCTGTCTACGTTTGGCCCCAATACCGGGCACATCCTCCAATGCAGAACGATTACGGGCCTTGGCGCGCCTCTGGCGATGACCCGTGATGGCAAAGCGATGCGCCTCATCACGTATAGACTGGATCAGCAACAATGCCGAAGATCCTCTAGGCAACTGAATCTCTTCGAAAGACCCGTTTACAATCAGGGTTTCCAGTCCCGGCTTGCGCGTTTCTCCCTTAGCAACCCCGACAAGCAATAGATCAGTCAACTCCAGCTCCTCCATTACCTGATTAGCCATAGACAACTGCCCCTTCCCGCCATCAATGAACAGCAGATCGGGCAACCTGCCCTCCTCTTTCAATACCCGGCTATAACGGCGATGCAGGGCTTGGCGCATAGCGGCGTAATCATCACCCGGGGTAATATCGGTGATGTTGAAGCGCCGGTAATCTGATTTCAACGGCCCCTCATCATTAAACACCACACAAGAAGCGACCGTCGCCTCCCCCGAACTGTGGCTGATATCAAAGCACTCCATACGCGCTGGGATCTTGTCCAGCTCTAGCAGCTGTTGCAATTCAATGTAGCGCTGGCGAATACTGGTTCGGTTGCTCAACCGTGCTTGCAGGTTTTGCACCGCATTTTTTTGCGCCAAATTGATCCAACTGGCTCGATCTCCGCGCACCCTATGGCGGATGACCAGGGCACGACCTACCCCGGAAGAAATGGTTTCTTGCAGTAATTCTGAAGATTGAATATCGATGTCTGTGACTACCTCCTCAGGTACATCTCTGCCACCCTGATCCCCCAGATAAAGCTGGGCTAACAAGCCACTGTATATATCCTCAAGCGGATCGTCTGTTTTGCGTTGGTGGAAAATGCTCCGATTACCTGCGACACGACCACCACGTATGCTTAACAACGCAAAGCACAGGTGATCCCCCTGCTCCGCCATAGCAATGACATCGATATTACCGCCATCACGATCGACCACCTGCTGTTCCTGAGCCGCCCGAAGCTGAGTCACCTGATCCCTTAAGTCAGCTGCTTTCTCGAATTCCAACGCAGCCGCCGCCGCTTCCATTTCTTCCAGTAGCAGATAGATCAAGGCTTGGCTTTTGCCGCGCAAAAACAACCTGGAACGCTCAACATCAGTAGCATACTCTTGCTCACTGACAAGCCCGGTACAGGGAGCTTTGCAGCGCTTTATTTGATACTGGAGACAGGGTCGGGTCCGGTTGCGGAAATAGCTGTCTTCGCATTGCCTGACCCGAAAGACACGCTGCAGTATATTCATACTTTCCCGAATAGCACCGGCGCTGGGATAAGGTCCGAAGTATTCGACACCTCGCTTTTTTCGCCCTCGGTAAAACCCCAAACGGGGGAATCCCCCCCCCGGAGCGATAAAAACATAGGGGTAGGATTTATCGTCCCTAAGTAGAATATTGTAGGGCGGGCGGTGATTTTTAATTAGATTTTGTTCAAGTATCAGCGCTTCGGCTTCAGTATTCGTCACAATCGTCTCTATATGAACGATGCGAGCAACCAACGCAGCCGTTTTCGGCGCAAGGCCACTTGAGCGAAAATAACTTGCCAGTCGATTCTTCAGGCTTTTCGCTTTACCCACGTACAGAATAGCACCACCTTCGGCATACATTTGATAGACGCCGGGGTGGTGGTGCTGGGTTGCCAGAAAGGCTTTGTGATCAAAAGCAGGAGGTGAGGCCGCCATAAAACCCCTGATAGCGGTTCCAATAAAACAGAAATTATCCGGCTACACTCTCACCATCAACCATTCCGTGACGAACAGCGAGCAGAGTTAATTCAACATCACTACTGATGCCGAGCTTATCGAATATTCTGTAGCGATAACTATTAACAGTCTTTGGACTAAGGCATAGCTTATCGGAGATGACCTGCACCTTATGGCAGTTAACAATCATCATCGTGATTTGAATCTCCCGCTCCGACAATTGGTCAAATGGCGAGCTTTGCTCCTCATCCTGAAAAGGTTTCAGAGCCATTTGCTGAGCTATATCGGCACTGATATAGCGCTTGCCTTTCGCCGCCATACGAATCGCGTTGACCATATCATCCAAGCCCGCACCCTTGGTGACATACCCGGAAGCGCCCGCTTTCAGCAATCTGGAAGGAAAGGGTTCGTCCTCGCAAACCGTGACAGCGATCACTTTGATATCAGGATTTGATCGCGTTATTTTACGGGTGGCTTCCAAACCGCCGATGCCAGGCATTTTCACATCCATCAGAATTACATGGATATCCAGGCGTCGCGCAAAATCGACCGCTGCCTCACCACTTTCCGCTTCTCCAACAACAGTAATACCGTCTACATCAGCAAGCATTCTGGTGATACCGGTACGCACCAAATCATGGTCATCAACAACCAGTACATTAATCAAATACGAACCCTCCCCGCAAATCTCTTTATTATTATCAGGTTAAGAGCACAACTTAATGCTATTAATGAAACTGTAGTGCAATTCCTGACAATTAAAATAGCAGATCGGCAGTACTATAGACAGAAAAAAGGCCCACCCCGAAAGGATAGGCCTTCTTACTTATTCGCAATAATTGTCTATACAAGCTTTTCCAGTTCAGGAACAGCTTCAAACAGATCAGCGACAAGACCGTAATCAGCAACCTGGAAAATAGGCGCTTCTTCGTCCTTGTTAATTGCAACAATAACTTTACTGTCTTTCATGCCGGCGAGATGCTGGATAGCACCAGAAATACCCACAGCAACGTAAAGGTTTGGCGCAACAACCTTACCTGTTTGTCCAACCTGCATGTCATTCGGGACAAAACCAGCATCAACCGCTGCACGAGATGCACCGACCGCTGCTCCCAGTTTGTCAGCAAGGGTATACAGCAACTCAAAGTTTTCTCCATTGCCCATACCGCGACCGCCCGATACCACGATGTCGGCAGCTGTCAACTCAGGACGGTCGGACTTGGCCAGCTCTTCGCCGACAAAGCTCGATATGCCCGCATCTTCAACGTTGGCAACCGCTTCAACATTTGCACTTCCACCTTCAGCAGATGCGGCATCAAAACCCGTGGAACGAACCGTGATCACTTTAACCGTAGCACTGGACTGCACGGTAGCGATCGCATTACCTGCATAGATAGGTCGGGCGAAGGTATCCGGGCCTTCAACTCGAATCACTTCAGAGATTTGATCAACATCCAGCAAGGCAGCAACGCGAGGCATGTAATTCTTGCCGCTGGTAGTCGCTGGCGCCAGAATGTGACCGTAGGACTTGCCCAGATCAGCAATCAATAATCCCATATTCTCCGCTAACTGGTGCTCATAAGCAGCATTGTCGGCCACCAATACCTTGCTGACACCTGCAACTTTAGCGGCCGCTTCTGCGGCACCGCCGCAAGCATTACCGGCAACCAGCACATCGATGTCGCCACCGATTGCCTGAGCTGCAGTTATGGTGTTAAGAGTTGCACCGGCCAGACTGTCATTGGAATGTTCTGCAATTACTAGAATAGCCATTAGATCACCTTCGCTTCGTTCTTCAGTTTCTCAACCAACTCCTCAACGCTGGCTACCTTGATACCAGCTTGACGTTCTGCTGGCGACTCAACTTTCAACGTTGTCACGCTGGATGAGGTTTCAACACCCAAATCTGCCGGGGTTTTGGTATCCAGAGGCTTACGCTTGGCTTTCATAATGTTAGGCAAGGAAGCGTAACGAGGCTCGTTCAAACGAAGATCTGTGGTCACAATGGCAGGCAAACTCAAGGAGACTGTCTGCAATCCACCATCAATTTCACGGGTAACAGAAACCTTACCGTCAGCAACATTAACTTCGGAAGCAAAGGTACCCTGAGGAAGCCCTGCTAACGCACCCAGCATCTGGCCAGTCTGGTTATTGTCGCTATCAATTGCCTGCTTACCAAGAATGATCAGATCAGGCTTTTCCTCATCAACAACCGCCTTAAGCAATTTGGCGACACTTAATGAACCCAGGCTTTCATCGGTTTCGACCAGAATGCCACGATCAGCACCCAGCGCAAGCGCAGTACGAATCTGCTCCTGGCACTCTTTTCCACCCATGGAAACCGCAACAACCTCAGTGGCAGTTCCGCTCTCTTTCAGGCGAACGGCCTCTTCGACAGCAATTTCATCAAAGGGGTTCATGGCCATTTTGACGTTGGTTAAATCAACATCTGAATTATCCGCTTTAACACGGACCTTTACGTTGTAATCTATGACTCGCTTTACAGCTACAAGAACCTTCATGGAATCCTCGTATGATGTCCGTTTATAGTAATATCCACCAGGAACAGGTCACCGGCGGCTCGTTGTATCTTCATTGGCGATAATGCATGCCGTGAAGACGGGGTTTTTAAGTGGGCGGTATCTTGAACCCATCCCTATAGCAGGTCAAGGGATGCGCCCTTCAAGATACGGTTATTCATACCAACCGAATATCTCCACCCGGTGCAATGATTCAAAAATCATGCTGCTTGAACTCGAAAACAGACCCCTTTCGAAACAACCAGTTAGACAATATTAAAACAACTGTTTAAAATCCAGCAAGCATCTTTTGGGAGTCCAGTCCAATATTGGCTCCAAATAACAACATAAAATACCCTTGAGGAGATACAGCGTGGAACGAGAATCGATGGAGTTTGACGTCGTCATCGTCGGAGCCGGACCTTCTGGCCTGTCAGCCGCTTGCCGTCTTATGCAACAAGCTCAGGAAGCCGGAAGTGAGCTCACCGTATGTGTGGTGGAAAAAGGCTCTGAGGTTGGTGCCCATATCTTGTCTGGCGCTGTAATCGAGCCGACTGCCCTGAATGAGTTATTTCCAAACTGGAAGGAACTGGGTGCACCTCTCAACACACCCGTCTCAGGCGACGAAATCTTTGTGCTTAAAAATCAGGAAAAAGCACAAAAAGTGCCCAACTTTTTCGCTCCTAAAACCATGCACAACGAGGGTAACTACATTGTTAGCCTGGGCAATGTCTGCCGCTGGTTGGGCGAGCAAGCCGAATCCCTTGGAGTAGAGATATTCCCCGGCTTCTCCGCATCCGAAGTGCTTTTCAATGAAGATGGCAGTGTCAAGGGTATCGCCACAGGCGATATGGGTATCGGAGAGGATGGCAGCCAGAAAGACAGCTATATGCCTGGCATGGAGCTGCATGCAAAGTACACCTTGTTCTCAGAAGGTTGCCGAGGCCACCTGGGCAAACAACTGATCGCTCATTTCAACCTTGATAAAGACGCAGAACCCCAACATTACGGCATTGGCATCAAGGAACTCTGGGATATTGATCCAGATAAACACCAACAAGGACTGGTCGTTCATACTGCCGGTTGGCCACTCGATGAAAGCGGCACCAAAGGCGGCGGCTTCCTTTACCACATCGAAAACAACCAGGTCGCGCTCGGTTTAATAACCGATTTGTGCTACAGCAATCCTCATCTGAGCCCCTTCGATGAAATGCAGCGCTACAAGCAAAATCCGGTTATCAAGCAATACCTGGAAGGCGGAAAGCGAGTTTCCTATGGTGCCAGAGCAATTGCCAAAGGTGGTCCGCAGTCTTTACCCAAAATGAACTTCCCGGGCGGGCTCCTGCTTGGTTGTGATGCAGGCACCCTGAACTTTGCCAAGATTAAGGGCACCCACACGGCGATGAAATCCGGAATGGTTGCTGCCGAAGAGGTCTTTAAAAGCATCCAGAACGGAAGTCAGGGCGGTGAAGACCTGGAAAGCTATCAATCCGCTTTCGAGGCATCCTGGGCTTACAAAGAGCTGTATCAGCAGCGTAACTTTGGTCCGGCGATGCATAAATTCGGTAATATTCTGGGTGGTGCTTTTGCCTTTATCGATCTCAATATTTTCAACGGTAAACTGCCCTTTACTATGCAAGATCGTACACCGGATCATGCCACCCTCAAACCGGCCAGCGAATGCCCTGAAATTCACTACCCCAAGCCAGACGGCGTCATCAGCTTTGACAAACTAAGCTCTGTATTCCTGTCCAATACCAATCACGAGGAAGACCAACCCTGTCACCTTCAATTGGCTGACGACAGCATTCCTCTTGGAAGCAATCTGGCGCAATTTAACGAGCCGGCTCAGCGTTATTGTCCTGCCGGGGTCTATGAGATCGTGGAAGACGAAGAAGGCAAGCGATTCCAGATCAACTCCCAGAACTGCGTTCACTGTAAAACCTGTGATATTAAAGATCCTGAACAGAACATCACCTGGGTCACACCAGAAGGGGCTGGCGGGCCAAATTACCCCAACATGTAACATGGGGGCTTGGCTATGATCGATAAAAAAGGGGCTATTAGCCCCTTTTTTATGCAACGCCAGCTTCTCACAGTTGCCTGCTGCTTCATTCTTGAGCAAAATAAACCTACCCCACCTTCAGGAGTAGTCGTTTGGAAATTGATGAGGAAGTCTGCCAGCTGGCAAAGGTTCCAATGTTTTCCAAGCTGGATAAGTCGAAGCTACGTTTAATAGCCTTTACCAGCGAGGCCCTTCATTATCAACCTGGTGAAATCCTTTTTAAAAAAGGAGAACCGGCCGATAGCGCTTTTGTCGTACTCTCCGGCGAAGTAGAAGTATTGGCCGATACCCATGGTGAAGATCTTGTTGCCGCCGTACGTGGGGCTAATTCTTTGATTGGGGAAATGGCCGTCATTACCACCGACCCAAGGTCCGCAACCTTGCGCGCACGAGATGATGTTGAAGTATTGCGTATTGGGGATGATGTCTTTATCAAACTGTTAACCGAAAATCCCGAAGTTTCCCTGGATGTGATGCGCCAATTAAGTAGCAAACTGGCCGAATCACAAACCGCTTATGAAACTCTGCAAGATAAGCTTCGTGCTTCTGGCGGTTAGAAACACAATGGATCAAAAGCGCTTCATCAAACTTTGGCAGGACCTGCTTGCCAACAGCTCGGCAACACCGGCTGAGAAAGCCTGGCTTAAAATCACTGAATACTATTCGCTTAAAGATCGCTTTTATCATACCGGCGACCATATCTGCTTTTGCCTCACACAACTCGACCAGGTCATAGGAGAGCTTGATAACGCTCAGGAAGTCGAGATGGCACTCTGGTTTCACGATGTTATCTACCAAATGGGCAGCGATTCGAACGAGGCCGACAGTGCGACGCTCTTTTGCCAGCTGATTGGCAAAAACTCAGCACTGACTGGAGTCAGGAAGCGGGTATCTCAACTTATTATGGACACTACCCATGATACTGAGCCGCAGACAAAAGACGGCTGTTATCTTGCAGACATTGATATCTCTTCTCTCGGTCTACCTTGGGAGGAATTCTTAAAGGACAGTGACAATGTGCGAAAGGAAAGTCCTCACCTGGATGATCCTGCATATCGCTCTGGCCAACGTCGGTTCTTTGAAAGCCTGCTGAGCAAATCTTCCATTTTTTATACAGACTATTTCTACCAGCGATACGAGCTACAAGCTCGTGACAACCTGAGCAAACTCCTTGAGCAGCCCGTTTAATCCTGTATTTTCCGGACAAAGCCTCCCGATCACTGCATGCGCTAGGCATCTACCGTGTATAAGCGGGTGATTTTACTTCTACCACGTATCATCACCTCGCCAACCTCCCTGAACGCAAATACATCTCCAGCCTGAACTCTGCATTCTTCGGAGATTAAAATACAGGTGCCATATTCCTTGTTGAGCTGCTCAAGTCGTGCCGCCATATTGACCGCATCACCGTGCACCGTATAGCTTAAACGCTCACTCGTACCCACAAGACCACCAACCACCTTACCGGTATTAATTCCGATACGAGTGACAAAATCGGGATCATGATCTCGAAGCAGCGCCTGTATTTTAAGCGCAGCGTGAATGGCGTTCACCGCATGCTGCTGATTGGAAATGGGCATGTTAAACGATGCCAGAACCGCATCCCCCTGAAACTGGTTGATTGTGCCTCCCCAATCGACAATTGGCCCTGATAGCACACTAAAATAACGATTCAGCCGCTGAATCAGATGTTCTGGGTCGGTCTTTTCACTTAATGAGGTGAAACCCTCAATATCGGTAAACAAAATGGTCGCCTCCCCCACCTTGCCAGCACCAAACTCCAGCTCCGGTGCATCCAGAGAGACTTGGCGAGCTACCTCAGCAGGGACAAACCGGGCGAGATCATTGGCTATCTTGGTTTCAACAACCGCTTCTACCAACAAGCCTCTTGCCCGGGTGATTGCCAGGGCAAGAATAGAGGTAACAAGCACCATAACGATCATTTTATCGAACTCCGCGCCTAACAAAACCGAATTTGAGGTTAGGTAGTTAACATAATCACGGGTCAGAGGCATCTCGCCATCGTCGGTGTATAGAACATAGAGCACCATCAACATCCAGCCAACAACGGCACAAAAACCGGCAAAAAGCACATAGCGAGCTTCAAAGCGTAACGCCCTGATAGCAATAAAAATGAATACATACAACAGGGTCGGAGCCTTCAGATAAAAGGCAGGAGGCTGCTGATATTGCATATGAAAGCTCCAAATCAACCCATACAACAGAGTGAAATTCAGAACGATTGCACTATAGGAACGCCAGCTTAACAAGCGCTCTGAGTACGCCTGAAACAACCCCCCAATCGCTACTAAAAAATACAAACCAAGAGCCCAGGGAACCGGTTCATTACCCACTGCAAGCAAAAGCTGGCTTGGCAAACTGGAATCAAGATTGAAAGCCAGATCAGGTGCAACAAAGGTTTTGGGGGTTAGGGAGTACAACAGCAGGAAAGTAACCACAACGGCCAGTTCAACCCAGGCAATTAAACGCTCACTACCCTGTTGCTGGCGCAGAATCGCTCCTCTCACTCTTGAGCTGCTCAAAATTTCGCCTGCGCGTTCATTCGGCTGCGTACTGGATAACCGGTATAAAAGGTCTCGACCTCTTTGAATAACACTCATCCCTTAGCTGGCCATCCTGTCATTATTTACTGTTTGACACATAGAACCCGACCTCGGTCTATTTCTTTCCCGACAAGAGTACAATTTGGCGGTCTACTGACTTATAGTAGCAACCCTGCGACCGATCTAGCCGTTTGCCCATCAGTTGAAGGAACCATGACGCAGCTTACTAAACCCGACGCCCGGGTACTGATCTACAGCCACGATAGCTATGGCCTGGGTCACCTGAGGCGATGTCATACCATTGCCCACGCCTTGGTCAGACATTACAAATCCATATCCGTTCTTATTCTGACAGGCTCCCCGATCATCGGGCGCTTTGATTTTCGTGCGCGGGTAGATTTTGTCCGTATTCCTGGGGTGATCAAGCTCTACGATGGCGATTACACCAGTCTTGGCTTACACATAGACCTGTCACACACCATGGCCATTCGCGAGTCGATTATTTATAACACGGCGTTGAGCTTCTCACCGGATATCTTTCTGGTCGATAAAGAACCCCTTGGGTTAAAGGGTGAAGTCAAGCATACCTTAAAGATGCTGAAAGCCTTGGGTACCACTAACATCCTGGGTCTCAGAGATGTCATGGATGAGGCCAGTGCGCTCGATCGTGAATGGTCAGATAAGGGGATACCACCCCATATAGACCCGCTATTTGATCAAATATGGGTCTACGGACCCGAGTCCATGGGTAACCCTCTCGAAGGCGTCTCTCTACCAGACCCAATAGACCATAAAGTACATTTCACCGGGTACCTCAATCGTCGATTGCCCAAGGCTGCGATTAACCAACCCCTTCCCCTCGAGCAGCCTTATTTGCTGGTTACTACCGGCGGCGGTGGAGATGGCGTCGACCTCGTTGACTGGGTTCTCAGGGCCTATGAAGCAGCAGAAAACCGGCTTCCCTTGCCCGCACTAATCGTACTGGGCCCCTTTATGCCCAGCGAACAACGGGAGGCCTTCGCAGAGCGTGCGTCTCAATTGCAACGCGTTAAGGTTATTACCTTTAACAATCATCTCGAGGGCCTGATTGCCAAGGCCTCCGCCGTGGTTTCAATGGGTGGATACAACACCTTTTGTGAAATTCTGTCGTTCAATAAACCAACCATCATTGTTCCGCGAAAGACGCCTCGACTGGAGCAATATATACGAGCAAGCAAAGCCAGCGCTCGATATCTGATTCAGATGGTCGATCCGGATGACCTTCAGGATACGTCCCGTATGGTGAATGCGCTGATTGAACTCGAGCAAGCCCCTACTCCATCCGAGGCTAAGGCTGATGAGATGCTGGGCGGTATCGAAAATGTCGCATCCAGGGTTTATCAAATCATGTGTGAACGAGGTCATGACCTACAGCCAAACCAACCCGAAGAATGAAGGCTTTGAAACCCCGCGTACTCTTTTACGTACAGCACTTACTCGGCATAGGGCACATCAAACGCGCAGCCCTGCTTAGCAAAGCACTTATCAGGGCTGGCTTTGATCTTCATCTGGTACAGGGTGGCGCCCCTTCGCCCATTCATTTCGAAGGTGCCCATGTCCATCAGTTGCCACCAATCACTTGTCAAAATGGGGATTTCTCATCGCTGGTCGATGGAAACGGTCGATCTGTTGATGACGGTTATAAAGCGTGGCGCAAGGATCAACTACTAGCCCTTTACCAAACTCTGCGACCGGACCTGGTTCTTATCGAACTGTACCCTTTTGGCCGCAGGCAGTTTCGTTTCGAGCTTATACCTTTGCTTGAGCTTGCTCATCAGCAAGCAACGCCGACCGTCTGCTCACTCAGGGATATTCTGGTTAAGAAAAGCGCAAACAAGCGATCGCGCGCTGAAGAAAGCGCTGAGTTGATTAACCACTATTTTGATAAGGTTCTGGTACATAGCGACCCTAACCTGGTACGTCTCGAGGACAGTTTTCCCTGCACCGAGATGATCAACAATCCTATTTACTACACAGGGTATATCGCAGAAAAGCTTGCTAATTCGGAGCAGACTACTCGCCATGGAGTCGTCATCTCCGTTGGTGGCGGCGCCGTTGGCTATGAATTACTTCACAAGGTTATGCAGTGCAAAAGTTCGACCAGACTGGCCAATGCGAACTGGAGGTGTATAACCGGACCTGGGCTTAGCTCGGCTCGCTTTACGGAGTTACAGCGAATGGGTAGCGAGAACGGCATATTGGTTGAGCGTTTCCGGGATGATTTCGTTTGCTTGTTGGCACAAAGCCAACTGTCGATATCCCAGGCAGGATACAACACTACTATGGATATCCTGGCGACCCGAACGCCTGCGCTAGTAGTACCCTACAGTAACGGTGGAGAAACCGAACAACTCCAGCGCAGCCATATTTTGCAGCAGCGAGGTTATCTGCACCTTCTTCATGAAGATAAGCTCAATGAAGCACATCTTGTGTCCGCGATTAACCAAGCCGCTCTGCAATCATTCCCTGAGATTGATATTGACCTCAATGGTGCCCAACAAAGCGCCGACTACCTTTTCGAAAGTATAACAAGGCCGACCCGATGAAACAGGAGCACCCCTGGCAACTGCTCGAGCAAGAACTGGCATTGTGGCAACAATCGGGATCCCGGCTCAGCTTATGGTGGCGTGATGATGATGCCACTAGCGACACACCGGCCTTGGAACAACTGCTGAATCTATCCAATCGGCATCAGGTGCCACTGTCATTAGCCGTTATTCCAAAAGGGCTGCAACCATCTTTGGCGTCCAGACTAAAAGGTTACACGAAGATTAGCTGTCTATTACATGGCTACGATCACAGCAACTACGCACCACCAGAGCAGCGCAAGCAAGAACTTGGTCTGCATCGACCTAAACAGCAGGTGATCAACAGCTTGGTGCAGGGGCACCAGAAACTCTCCAAAGAATTAGGAACAGCCTACCACCCTGTACTGGTGCCACCCTGGAATCGAATCAGTAAAGCACTAATCGACGAGTTATCAGCTGTTGGCTTATTGGGATTATCGACTCTAGGGCCCAGAAATGATCAGACAGATCTTACCGTTAACAATGTACACATTGACCTGATCGATTGGAAACAACGTTGCTTTGCCGGTGAGCAACGCGTTCTAAATCAGTTGGTAACTCATCTGAGGCAGCGTCGATTGAGGCAAGTCGATCCTCTGGAGACGACAGGGATTATGAGCCACCATCTTGCACATGACACGCAATGCTGGGAATTTCTGCACCAACTACTGGCCCTGCTGCAAAGCCACCCCTGCGTGCGATGGCCCAGCATAGATTGCCTGTTTCCTGATAAACATCGAGAAGCTTGAGGCTTTTATTCGCTGACTGACAATACGCTCATTAGTCTAGCGGGCAGTCAACTCGACCGAAGCCCAGACCCTCGGCCTCTGACCAGGTAAATTCCAGCGCTTTGTTCCAGTCGGGCTTAATCGGGCATTTATCCAGCATATTCCAACCGCAAGCTTGCGCAATGGCTGCCCGAATCACTCCTTTGTGGGTTACCAATCCGATATCCGATTGGGGCGCCAGTTCCGATAACCAGGCCATTAAACGCGTTATTACCTGTGATGGATTCTCACCCTGAGGAGGCGTCATAAAAAGGCCTTTGGCCTCCTCCCGAGACATCACTTCAGGTTGCATAGCGCGCAATTCGGCCAATGTTTGGCCTTCCCATTCGCCCCACTCCATTTCAATCAACGCCGGCTCTGTAACGGCATTTAGTCCCAGTGCCTTGGCGGTTTCAACCGCCCGAAGCAATGGACTGGAAAACCAGGTCAATTCTTTATACCGATTTGCGACCGGCGTATTACAGAGCAAATCAAAGGCTTGGGGTAACAATGCTATATCAGTGTGCCCCTGAATTCTTTTTTGCACATTCCAGGGGGTTGTTCCATGACGAAGCATATAGATACGAATCATCCCATAGCTCCCAGCACCGATTTCAATTGCATGGCCGCCGCATCAAGACTGCAATCAGACACCGTTAAGTCACGATTCGCAGTGGACATTTTTTTAAATGATTGAGGGTTTGATAATAAACGCTCGAAGGCAAGGGAAAACCCTGCATCATCGCCTTCGGCCAGCATTGTCAGCCCCTCCCCCTTAAGGGATAAAGGATAGAGCGCAGGACTGTAACCCGATAGTACCGGCACCCCAGCTGCCATAGCTTCCAACATGGCCATGCCAATAGCCTCATTGATCGCAGGCCAAACAAACAGATTAAAAGCAGGCATCCACTGTTGAATCTCAGCCCGTGAGCGTTGACCGGCAAAAACAACCTGCGCCTTAAATGACGCAAAGAGCGCCTCAACCTGCGTTCGTTCTTTGCCATCACCAATAACCAGCAGCTGCCAACGACAAGAGGTTTGAGCAGAAACAACCTGCAAACTTTGAGCTAACCGCTGGTAGCTTTGAAATTTAGCGCCGGGGCGCATCATGGCAGTAGTAATAAGCCAGATGCAATCCGGATCAAGTCCCAATTTCTGAGCTAGCATCTGGCGATCGGCCGGTTGTGTATTGACCGATGATACAAAGGGCGTTATTGAATGAATTCGATGTTGAGACACATATTCGCGTAGTGCTGGTTCATCGCCAGGGTTTAACGTCAACACCCCGTCGGCCACAGTCAGTGCATTAACAGAGCATTGCCACCCTTCACTCCAGGCCCCTTGTTTCTGCTTATTGGCAACGGATGCCTCTGCCACAAAATAGGGGATTCCAAGTGCCTTGCTCACCGCCGGGCCAATCCAGTCAGGGGCTTTATGAAAAAGGTGGTAAGTAAACCAATAGGCAGGGCGCTGAGACTTTGGACGTGCTTGATATTCGCCAATAAGTGACCGTGCCTCAATTTGTCCCTGTTCACGGATAGCTTTCTGATGGGCCCTGTCACCTTTGCCTTCCCAGCTGCGGAGCTCACTTGCCAGCTCAACCTCGTAGCCCGCCAACTGCAACGCCTCAACAAACAATCTGGCTATGCGCTGGTCACCCGATGGATTGGGGTGATCCGGTGACTTCATAGGTGCATAAAAGGCAACCCGGGGGTTCACGCATCGCCCCCAAACTTACCCATCAACTGATCAATGCCCTCATCTAATGAGAAGTGCGAACGGACTCGCTGATAACCGGCCCGCCCCAGTCGCTGGCGCAGATCGTAATCGGCCATCAAACGGTGCAGAGCGTCTGCCAAGGCGGCTTCGTCCTTCTGGGGGACGAGCAGACCACTCTCGCCATCAATAATCAGCTCCGGTATGCCTGAGATATCAGTCGACAAGCAGGCCAGTTTCTGACTTTGCGCTTCCATCAATACGTTGGGTAGACCGTCACGATCACCGTCGCCATTAACACGGGACGCCAACACAAACAGGTCGGAGTTTTGATAGGCCTCTAGGACACGTTGCTGGGATTGCGCACCCAACCAGGTCACACGGTTTTGTATACCCAGTGTGATCGATAGCTGCTCGAGCTCGGGTAATAATTCACCTCCACCAATATGGGTAAAGTGCCATTCCAGTTCCACAGGCAGACTTGCTAACGCATTGAGCAACAGATCATAGCCCTTTTTAGGCACTGCACGGCCTACCGATAGCACTTGCACAGTGCCGTTCTCAGCTGCTTCACTAACGCTTGTCTCCGGCTCAGGAAAGCGACTGAAGTCGAGCCCATGATAACTCAGGAAAACTTTATCCTCATCATCACAAAGACCCTTGAGGTATTCGGTGTTGGCAGCAGTGCAAGTAGTCAACCAGGATAGGCTGGCCAGTTTCTCCTGTAGCTCCCAGCGAGGGGTCGTCCAGATATCCTTGGCATGGGCCGAAGCGCACCAGTCAATAGTCGTTAGCTCACTGCAATAACGCGTTACCGAACCTGGTGTATGTATAAAGTGCGCGTAGAGCAACTCAACATCCTTTGGTAGCTCATTGGCCAACACCAGCGCCTGGCCAAACCGGCGCACTCGATTACTGCTTATATCTCGCATCAGGTCTTTCCACCAAATGCCGGCCGTTCGCCAAAAAGACAATGTCGTCAACTGTCTTAACAGGGCAGATAGGACCCGCCAAGGCTCTACATACAGGTATTCTGGTAAATAGAGGACTCGAGCCTGAATCTCGTCATGAATAGGGTGGGTACGAGAGTCCGTGGGGTGACGCAGGGAAACCAGAAGAATATCCAACCCGTGTTTTTCCAGCTCGCGTATCTCCTGCGCGATAAAGGTCTCTGACAAGCGGGGATACCCCTTTAAAACAAGTGCGATTCGTTTCGCCAAGACATCCTCTCTTTGGTCTTATCAAGGTCAGTGCTTGTGAGGCACCGGGTTTATCAACGATAATGCATGGGGGCACGCTCGGGGAACCCACCCTTTCGCAGGAAGTGATCAGAGCAGATGGAAAAATCGATCTATACATATATTATCAAGCATACGCTCAGGCATCAGGTTCTGATCCTGATGCTAACGCTGGTCACCTTCCCGTTTGTCTACGCATCCCTCGATGTACCCAAGCAGATTATCAATAAAGCCCTGACGGGAACCGATATTCCGGAAGTCGTTCTGGGCTACGAAATGAACCAGATTTCCTACTTGCTGTTTCTCTGCCTACTGTTTCTGGCACTGGTGGTAATCAATGGCGCCCTGAAATACATACTGAACGTTTACCGAGGCGTCGTCGGCGAGCGGATGCTACGCAATCTGCGACTGGAACTCTATGGGCGTATCTTACGCTTTCCCCTGCCCCATTTCAGGAAAATTTCCCAAGGGGAAATCATACCGATAATTACCGCCGAAACAGAACCTCTGGGTGGCTTTATTGGCGAGGCGTTCGCATTACCTGCTTTTCAGGGCGGGCTTCTATTTACCTATCTGTTTTTCATCTTTAATCAGGACCCTTTTCTCGGCTTGGCCGCCATAGCACTCTACCCCTTGCAGATGTACGTGATCCCGAAGCTACAGCGCAAGGTCAATGCACTGGCCAAGCAACGAGTACTGGCAGCACGGAAATTAGGCGATAAAGTGGGCGACAGTATGGCTGGCATTCAGGATGTGCACAGCCTGGGCACCACCGCGTTTGAACGGGTCAAGATCGCATCGCGCTTGCAGAATATCTTCCAGATCCGCTTCGAGATCTACAAGCGTAAGTTTTTTATCAAGTTTCTCAATAACTTCCTGGCCAAAGTCACCCCCTTCTTCTTTTATTCGATTGGTGGCTATTATGTCATTCAGGGTGAGCTCACCCTAGGCGCTCTGGTTGCGGTACTGGCTGCCTATCAAGATCTGGATGCTCCCTGGAAGGAATTGCTCAAGTACTACCAAACCAAGGAAGATGTTCGTATCAAGTACGAACAGATAGTCGAACAGTTTTCACCGGAAGAGATGATTCCAGCTCCACAGCTTTGCGAAGGGGAATCCTCCCTGGAACAGCTGAACCAGCAAATTGCCTTTGATCGTGTGTTTTTCTCAGACGGTGATGCCAGCACCAGCCTGGACAGCATCAATATGCAATTGGACCTTAAACAGTCCATAGCATTGGTGGGTGACACCCTCAGCGGAGCTTCTGAACTGGCTCAACTGATCTGCCGATTACAGAACCCTGCGCGCGGCAACATCAGCTTATTCGGCCACAATCTTCAGCAGGTGAATGAACCCGCGTTAAGTAGCGCCGTTAGCTTTGTCGGCTCCCGTTCACACCTGTTTGCAGGCACTATTCGCGACAACCTGTTTTACGGCCTCACCAAACCTGAAGCCTTTTCTGACAACGACGCCAATATCTACACCCAGCCTATCGACCATGACTGGCTGGATATTAGTCAAACACCCTACGACTCCTTAGAAGCGCTACAAGATGAAGTGCTCGAGCTTAGTTCTTTATTTGAGCTGGATGGGGATCTGTATCGATTTGGTCTTCAGCAATCCATGACAAGCGCGCCGGATCAACAACTGGCCGAGAAGCTCGTCAACCTGCGCCGCCAGTTGAGTGACCGTCTAGCCAAACATAATATGACGGACCTGGTGGAGCGGTTTGAACCAGATAAATACAACACCAACATAAGCGTGGCTGAGAACATTTTGTTTGGTAGCTGCACGGATCATGCCCTTGACCCTGAGACACTGCATAATGATGGCTCGCTAGAACGCGTGCTCGTCCGCACTCGATTGATGCCAAAGGCATTGGAAATAGGCTATAAAGTCGCCGAAACCATGATCGAACTATTTTCCGATCTAGAGCCCGGCAATGAGATATTTGAACAATTCAGCTTTATCAGTGCTGAGGATCTGCCGGAATATCAAAGTCTGGTGAATAAGTACCCGATCGAGAAAGCTGGCTCCCTGCCCCATCGCTCGCAAGTCAAACTCCTTGCTTTGTTTATGAAGTTGGTACCTGCTCGACATCGCTTGGGTTTGATCGACGAATCAATTCAGAAACACCTGGTCGAAGTCCGCAAAGAGTTTGCCCATACCCAGAAAGGCCGACGGGAGTTGCTTCACTATCATTACGATCAGTTTAATGAACTATTGAGTATTCAGGAAAATATCCTGTTCGGAAAACTGGCTTATGGAAAAGCCAACGCCCAGGAAAAAGTAGCAAAAGTCATTGACGAACTTATCGATGAAAACAATCTTCGTGTCGACATTCAACATTACGGACTGGAGTACGAGGTGGGAACCTCTGGCTCGAGATTGCAGGTATCTACCCGTCAAAAACTCGCACTTATTCGGGCACTGTTGAAGAAGCCTCGCTTGCTGGTTGCAGATCAAGCAACCAATGCCATGGACGAGCAATCGGAACAGCGTCTGCTGTCTCGACTGCTACAAAGTAATCGCTGCGTCTTTCTTTGGGTGATCAACCGGCAACATCTGCTGCCATTATTCGACCATAGAGTCGAGATGGTCAATGGCCGTATCGAGTCACAAACCTGATGGACCAGTTCACTCAAACGGCACTAATGCTTATAGGGATCCGCCGCGTCGCGTAGACCATCACCCATAAAGTTAAATGCCAGAATTACACAGATCACCGGCACCACCGGCAACATCAACCAGGGGTAAATCGCCACTACGTTCACGTTTTGAGCTTCGGCCAACAGAACCCCCCAGCTGGTTATGGGGGGGCGTAAGCCTAACCCGAGGAAACTCAAAGCGGTTTCACCCAAAATCATCGCAGGGATAGACAGGGTGGCCGAAGCGATTAAATGGCTAAAAAATCCCGGCAACAGGTGCTTACGAATAATTCGTGGAGGCGAGGCCCCCATTAACTGAGCCGCACTCGCATAATCCTCTTCTCGCAGCGCCAACAGTTTGGAACGTACTGCTCTGGCCAAGCCGGTCCAATCCATCAACGCCAGGATCAGGGTGATGCCAAAAAACACCCATAATGGACTCCAGGTGACCGGAATAATTGCTGACAATGCCATCCATAGTGGCAGTTCCGGGAAGGAACGTATGACTTCAATGATTCGCTGTACGACATTATCAACCCAGCCGCCATAATAACCCGCCAGGCTGCCAATGATGATACCCATAATCATGCTCAGGGTGATGCCAACCAGGCCTATGGTGATCGATATACGGGTGCCATAAATAATACGAGACAGCATATCCCTGCCTAGTCGATCGGTACCCATAAGAAACATAGTGCCGCCCTGCTCGACGCAGGCCAAATGCAAGTTGGCCTCAACCATGCCCCAAAATCGGTAGCTTTCTCCGGAACAGAAAAAGCTGATCTTGTAGATTTTCTCGGTATCTTCGCTATAGATCCTTAGCAGCCGGTCCATGTCCAATGTCTGATTCCAGCCATAGACAAAAGGGCCAACCCACTCACCTTCATGAAACAGGTGTACCGGCTGTGGCGGCGAATAGATCGAGTCAACATGACGACTGTGCAGATTATAAGGTGCCAGAAACTCACAAATAAGAATCGACAGGTAAAGCAAAATCAAAAAGACGGCACTATAAAGCGCTAACTTGTGCTTCTTGAATTTCCACCACATCAGCTGCCATTGTGATGCCAGGAAAAAAGCTTGTTGATTACTTTGTGCGCGAACGATGGACTGTGGATCATAATCCGCGTCACAAACAAAATGGGGGTTAGCCGGTGACTTCATCGCTGGGCCCCTCCCTCAAGTCGAATCCTGGGGTCTAGCACGGCTAATAGCAGATCAGAAATCAGTACACCAACAACCGTTAGCATGGCCAAAAACATCAAAAATGATCCGGCTAAATACATATCCTGACTCTGTAATGCGCCTAGCAGCATCGGACCCGTCGTCGGCAGCGATAACACCAGGGCAACAATTTCAGCGCCGGAGATGATACTGGGCAACATGCTACCAATATCCGCAATAAAAAAGTTAAGCGATACCCGGAACGGATATTTCAACAATAGCCTTGTTTCCGGTAAGCCTTTTGCCCTGCCTGTTACCACATAGGGTTTGTGCAGCTCATCGAGCAAGTTGGCTCGTAGTCGACGGATCATTCCCGCTGTACCCGAAGTACCAATAACAACAACCGGAATCCACAGGTGCTCCAGGACAGACTTTACCTTGTCCCAGCTCCAGGGCTGATTGATGTATTGCTCGTCCATCAAACCACCAATGGAGGTGCCGAAATACACATTCGCAAGGTAAAGCATGACCAGAGCAAGCAGGAAGTTTGGTGTCGCCAAACCGATAAATCCTATCAGGGTCAGGCCATAATCTCCCCAGCTGTATTGATGGGTAGCGGAATACAAACCAATTGGAAAGGCAATAATCCAGGTAAAGAGTATGGTCAATACCGACACCGCAATCGTGAGGTACATACGATCACCCACGACTTCAGATACGGGCAGATCGTATTCAAAGGAATAACCATAATCGCCTTGCACAAAACCGCTAACCCAGGAGATATATTGCTGGAAAAAGCTTTTATCGAGGCCATACTCTTCACGCAGGTAGGCTATTTTTTCCATATCTACGCTTTCACCCTGAGCCTGGAGTTCAGCAATATAGCTTTCCAGATAATCCCCGGGAGGCAGCTGAATAATGACAAAGACCACAAAGCTGATCAGCAACAGAGTGGGTATCATCAGCAATATACGCTTAACGATATAATGGCCCATCTATTGCTCCCTCCTGGATTTGATAAGCCAGAATGTGTCGGGGTTATACACGCCAAAATAGGAGCCCGGCTCCCAGCTATACCAACCCTGGGCAGGCACATTCCTTAAATCATTGCTGACAACAATCGGCTGCATAATACCGGTGACGGTACCGATGCTGAACACTTGGTTCGAATAGATTTTGAGCATCTCTTGCCATATATCCCAGCGTTGCTGACGGTTACGTGAACGCTCCCAATCCTCTACCAAGGTACGAAGTCTCGTCGCTGGTAACAGGTCTGGTGCAGACCCTTTGCCAGTTTCGTAATAATCTCCCCACTTGGACCATTGGAGCTGTTGCTGGGAATAAGGAGCCAGTTCCCAGGGGCTCATATCGCTGGTCGCCAATGCATTATCCAACCCCTTCCAGACCGACATAACCGCGTCTCCGGATATTACCCGGCTGCGAAACACTTCTCTCTGGGAAGGACGTATGTAGAGTTTGATACCGATATCGAGCCAGTGATCGTGTATGAGCTGGAGCACATCCGTCTCTTCAGTATCCTCCCCAGCTGTATGCACAATAAGATTCATAGGGCGACCATCGGGTAACAAGCGGACGCCCCGCTCGTCACGCTCAGTCAGACCTATCTCATCCAGCAACTGGTTAGCTTCTTGTGGGGAATATTGGTTCCAGATACGCATAAAGTCTTCCTGGAACAGGCTGCTTTCGGGTAACAATGTGTTGCCACCTTCAGACGCGAGACCGTAGTACACCACTTGATTGATTTCATGCCGGTTGATGGCCATGGAAAGTGCACGCCGGTAGCGGACGTCTCGATTCAGAATCCGCCACTGCTCATCATTAGCATTCAGATTCGGATAGAGCGCGAACTGAGAGCCACGTGCTGCCTTCCAGAAACGTACCTGATAGTTACTCTGCTTTTCCCCCTCTTTCAGAAAGGTGTAGTTATCAAGGCGAATATAACGCCCCTGCAGATCGGACTCCCCCGCCCTGGCTTTTGCCGCAATCAGGCTACTGCCAACGATATTGACGACCACTTCATCGATATAGGGTAATTGAGTGCCACGAGCATCTACTCGATGAAAGAAAGGGTTTCGCAGGAAAACGAAGCGATCAGCAGGCTTGAACGTCGTGTTGTACCAGGGTTGCAAGGTCGGTAAATCGGGGTTATCCATTCGATAGACGTTATCTTTCGATTTGAATAACGCTACCCAGTTACGCTTTTTGGCTTGCTTTCTTAAGCTTTCAAGACGATCAGCATCTACATATTTATTGTGGAACTGGCGCATATAATGCGCAGGGAAATAAATGCTTAATGCCCTTGGCGCCGCGAGTAACGGCAGAAAATGCGGATTCGGTGTACTCCAGGTAAAACGAATCGTCAGTTCATCAACAATTTCTACGGTTGGAAACTCACCATCGACTTGCAACGCTTTGGGAGGGCCATACGGAGAAAGATCTTTGTTCAGGGCTACGTCTTCCCAGTAAAAGCGAAAATCCTCCGAGGTAAACAAAACGCCATCAGACCAGCGATGACCCGGGCGCAAATGCAAAGTAAAAATCCGATCATCTTCATTTTCATAGGACAGTAAAATGTCAGGCACCAACTCGAAGTTTTGGTCGTAACCGACAAGGCGGGCATAGCCATAGACATTCAGCATACGAATATCTTTGGACTTGGCCATCAACACCCGTAAACTCCCGCCCTGTTTTCCGTATGTTTGAGGAGGCAGTAACTCCATAATTCTGGGTTGTTCTGGCGGCTGCGGCTCAATGGCAAAGGTATCAACGCTTATCAGCATAGATAACAGCAACACCCAAACGGAACTAACCTTCATCAGAATGCATCCTTACCCAATGGTTGTTCTCAACCTCGATCAGGCTGGTTTCAATGTGGGGCGATAAGGTATAGGGCTGAGGCCAGAACTCTGGTTGGGCCAACCCAGCCTCCTGATTATCAAAATCGAGTAACTGGTTGAGATCCGGTGCCGGCACCGCATCTATCAAAGCTCTGGTATAGGGGTGGAGGGGGCTGGCAAAGAGCTCTTTTGTGGGCGCAACTTCAACCACTTGGCCATGGCACATAACCACTACACGCTCAGCGATATAGTCGACTACGGCGAGGTTGTGGCTAATAAACAAATAGGTCAGGCCGAGCTCTTTTTGCAAATCTTTCAATAAATTCAGAATCTGTGCTTGTACTGAAACGTCCAAAGCTGACACAGGCTCATCGAGTATCAAAAGATCAGGGGATAATGCCAAAGCCCTCGCTATACTGATGCGTTGACGCTGACCACCGGAAAAACTGTGGGGGTAACGATTCAAGACTTCAGGGCTCAAACCTACCAACGCCATCAACTCCCTGGCACGGCGTTCTCGATAAGCTTTATCACCAACGTGGTGAATTAACAAAGGCTCACAGATGATATCGTTGATCGTCATTCTGGGGCTTAAAGCGCTATATGGGTCCTGGAAAACCAATTGCATTCGAGGTCTAAATTGCTCAAGTTCTGGCCCCTCTAGATCTAATAAAGGAACCGTGGTTCCGCGATCGTTATAGAGAATGGATCCGGTGCTAGGCTCCAGACCGCGCATCAGCATTTTGGAGAGTGTGGTTTTGCCACACCCACTTTCTCCAACCAACCCCAGAGACTCACCGACAGCAATATCGAGATTAAAATCTCTCACCGCATGAATATGCTCTTCGTCACCGCCGCCCCACCACCCACTTTTGCGCTGGACATAGGTTTTTGATAGCTCGCGAATGCTTAAATGGGGAGCATGAAGCCGCTGTTGTTCGGTCCAGGGGGTGTACAGCTCTTGAACATTATCGAGCCCACCGGCACTGGATCGAATAGGATTCAACCGCTCATTCGTTTCCAGATTGAATCGGGGTACTGCCCTGAACAACGATTGCAGATAGTCATGCTGTGGATGCTGAAACAGCGCTTCAAGCGGACCTCTTTCAACCACTCGACCGTGGTACATAACCACTACCTCATCGGCCATATTAGCCACCACGCCCAGATCGTGGGTAATCAGCAAAACCGCCATATTGAGCTCGGCCTGCAAGCGGCGTATCAATCTGAGGATCTGCTTCTGAACGGTCACGTCCAATGCCGTAGTGGGTTCGTCTGCTATCAGCAGCGCCGGATGACAGATTAAGGCCATAGCAATCATGGCTCGTTGCCGTAAGCCACCAGAAAGCTCAAAAGGGTACAGATTCATCGCTTGCTGGGGATTACGAAATCCAACCAGCGCCAGCATCTCCTGAGTCACCTCAAGGCCTTTGGCACGACTCATTTTTCGATGCAGAAACAACGCCTCACTGACCTGATCCCCAATAGTGTGCATGGCTGACATGGACACCATGGGTTCCTGGAATATAATCGAGATTTGCCCACCCCGAATGTTCCGCATATCGGCGCCACTATTATCCAAGGCAGCTATGTCCACACAATGACCGGGATGCTTGGGGTCTCTGAACTCTATACTACCGCTATGGATACGAGCATTAGCGGGGAGAATACCCAGAATGGCTTGAGAGCATACCGACTTCCCCGAGCCGGACTCACCCACCAGAGCCAGGGTTTGCCCCTCTCGAACATTAAATGAAACGCGGTCTAATGCCCGTACCGAGCCTCCCGGCATATCGAACTCGATAACCAGGTCTCGTATCTCCAGCATTTCATGTGCGGGCTTATCGATTGGGGCTGCTCGCAAGCTGTGTCCTTAGCATGACGCTTAGTGGCTTATTCGTTTGGTAATTGACCCAGAGAAAAGAACTCCCCTCCACTCCAGACCCCCAAGTGAAGCTTCTGCTCCAGAGTATGTTCAACAGCATATTGTTCAATTAAATGGTAGAACAGATTACGGTGAATGCGGGCACGAAGTTGACCTCTCACTCGAATGTAGGGCGTACTTTCGCCCTGCTCGTCTTTAACCATCGTTAGAGGATGGTCTAAATCAAGAGGCACAGAGTCACCAAGGTTGGTGATAAGCAGCAGTGCTTTTGAGGTGGATTGAGCATTAGGACTTGTCCGGTCTGTGTGCTCGCATTGTTGCTCGGTGGTCGTCGTATGATGCGTCTGAATATCGACCGCGATAAAGGGTACATCCGCCACCTCAATTAAGAGTTTCTCATCGGGAGTCACCAGATAATAAACCCCCTCATCGCAGCGCAAAACAGTCGAAAAAAGGCGAACCAAGGCGGGTCTCTCTATCGGTGAATCCTGATAAAACCAGTCACCGTCCCGATCAATCTGCATGCCACTGTGCCCTTCCGCAGATGGCTGCCACTGATCTACCGGGGGCAGCGCTTTATCGCAGCCCAATTTGCCTAATGCTCTCGCTAATGAACCCGGCGTACCGGACATACTGCCTCTCCTGTCTCAGGTATTCGTGGCTAGTCTTTGCCGTACAGCTGGTGCGCGTATTTATCAACGGCTGGGCCTAGCAACTCGGAGGGATCACTGTTGATAAAAGTTAGCCAACCACTACGCCCTTCAATATAGGCATTTTCTACCAGGTCACCCGTGCCAGAGTTATAGAGACTCAGGGTGATTTTGATTTTATCGCGCCCTACTTTGGACATTTCCTGGGACTCACGCCACTCCGCCCAGGTCCCTATGGCATCGTTATAAACCAAAACCTGAGGCATTAGCAGATAATCCGCTCGTTCCCGGCGCGCGATCGACAAAGCTGCATTCAGGTTCTTGGCTTGCTTAGCTGTATGTATATGGGGGAAATAGGCGCGAAAAACCCCAGCCACAGTACTAGCCAAAGACTGGTTATAACGGTTCGCTTCCGCTTGCGCCTGTTTGATAGTGACAATGCTGATCGAAGGATCATTGACCAGGGACCAGTTTGCCGTGCGATGCAGGTCAAAGGAATCGAGTAAACGGGCATCTCGGGCGTACCGCTCCGTCTCAGAGTAAATATCTGATGGCATGCAGCCACTGACTGCCATAAATAACAGAAGACCGCCAAGTTTGAAAAACAGCTTCATCCTTTTCCCTCCCTAAAGGCCCCGCTGCCACTCCTGACGTAACCCTGCCTGTTGTGGATTGGCCATCGCCTGTCGAACCTTATCCAGCAAAGCGCTTTTGTCCTGCCCTAATACCCCCTTGAGAACCAGGTAGTTTGAGGCATGATCACTTCTGAAAATGGTTTTCTCCAGCTCAAGAGTAGACAATAACACCTCCATCTCCTGAAACAACTCTACTTTGTTCAACTTTCTCCAGCGCCCCTCAAAAGGCTCCGCAAAGCGATCTGAGCCCATGGGGAATTCAACGACCAGCGTGGATAAATAGTCCGGTTGGGAAGCATTCATCAACCGTGCAGAGTTCAACGCATGTTGACCGCTGAGCTCTGGACCACCGAGGCCATTAAGAATCATTACCGAACTTTTGATTCCAGCCTGATGAATTTTACTGAGCGCCGCCAATGAAGAGTCGTAAGTTTCACCTTTGTTCACCAGGCGGAGCACCTCGTCGTCACCACTCTCACAGCCCACATACAATAGCTTGAGACCCAATTCGTGCAACTCAGACATCTCCTGCACACTTTTATTCTTTAAATTTCTGGGTAAGCAATAGGAAGAAACGCGATTT
Source organism: Aestuariirhabdus haliotis (assembly GCF_023509475.1). Classification (NCBI taxonomy): domain Bacteria; kingdom Pseudomonadati; phylum Pseudomonadota; class Gammaproteobacteria; order Oceanospirillales; family Aestuariirhabdaceae; genus Aestuariirhabdus; species Aestuariirhabdus haliotis. The sequence goes on from NZ_JAKSDZ010000003.1 coordinate 209,095, forward strand.
AAGTCCGGGTAATAACGCTGTATCAATTCCAGTATTTCCTTCAAACGGCGAAATGACAAAGACATCGCATCTCCATCTGCAAGAAAGACTCGACGAACCGGATACCCATGCTGGGTAAGCCCTTTTAACTCGGCTTCAATCTGATCGATCGGCTTAGGTCGAAACTGTTTGCCTTCCGCAGTGTACATGTCACAGAAGGTGCACTTGTTGTACGAACAGCCATTTGTAACCTGAAGTATCAGCGAAGATGCTTCACTGGGCGGTCGAAAAACAGGCTCAATATAATCCAGGGGGTACATCAAAAACCTCAACAAATATTTAAAAGCCGACAGTAATATGCTGTTTTATATGAATTTTAGTATAAAAAAACAGCAGCCCGCTGATCAACAGCGCACCTCAGATGCCATCAATCTTGCAACAAACTACCCGATTTAACGCAGTTCCTTCCCGATTTCTTGGCTTCATACAACGCCGCATCGGCGGCAGAAATGCATTGCTCAGGGGATAAATCAGCACCCTCGAGAGGAACAACCCCAAGACTGACCGACACAGACAGATCCTTGTTTTCAAAGCGAATCACCTGACCGGCAATGGCACGCCTTAACCGGTCAGCGAAAAGCAGCGCGCCTTCGATATCGGTTTCTGGCAGGATTATCGCGAACTCCTCCCCGCCATATCGACCCACGATATCGTTACTACGCATTATCGATAACGAAGTGGCTGCGACCTGCTTTATCACCATATCCCCAGCCAGGTGACCATAGGTATCATTCACTTGTTTAAAATGATCAATATCGAACATTAGAAGACAACAGCTATTTTGATAGCGGTTATGCAAGGAAACCATAGAAATAAGCTGCTCTTGCCAATAACCACGATTGAATAGCCCTGTTAACCGATCGGTTCTGCTAAGGTTTGAAAGTTCAAGATTCGCTTTTTGCAATGCCAGCCGGTTCGCAGCGATATCAGTGACATCGTAAATCATCATAGATATTAAATCGGCCTCACCGCTTGGCTGCTTCAAAACGTTCAGACTGACATTCTGATACATCATCTCCAATTGACCTGTTACAGGCCTATAAGCTGGAAAATCAAATAAATGGGGGACCTGTTCAGAACTGATAAAAATCTCACTTTCAAGAACCAACACGGCATCAAGCTTCTTTTGCAGCCAGGTTTCACGAAAGATGGGAAAACGATCAAACAGACTATCGACCTGCTTGATTTGAGAGGAACTCACACCTGAGTGGTTTTCCATAAAATGGTTCCAGACATGCACCTTGCCTTGACGATCAAAGACAACGAGCCCCACATTAATGTGAGTAATCATATCCATCAGCCAATGCATTTCACGAATGGAGCTCATATCTTTGCTCCTTCATCGTCGATCAGGTAGCTGGCATTTTCCAAAATAGCTTCGGCAGCAGGGCCCGGGAACAGCAACAACAAGTCACAAGACACATTGTACTCTTCGAACTTATAGGGTACTTCAATCACTAATGTTTCATCTTTCAACTCTTTGTGGGCACGCCACAAAGGCAAAACCAGCGTTTCTGCGGATACCAGGGCTGGCTGACTCTTGCTAAAAGAAGTATCCAGAATACGTCCCATCCCGTTTAAAAAAGCACTGATCAAGACGATTGCCGCATCCAAAACCGCACCATCATCATTACCGAGGGAAAGATTACGCTGGTGCATTAATTTACGCAGACTTTCAGCATCGGATACATCCATACTGAGTAAGGCTTCGGCCGCCAAACCTCTTGATACGAACCCTTGACAGACGGCTATGTGATTGCCGTTCGTCAAGGCATCCAGTGTCATGGCTAACTCACCTCCAGAAAGCGCTGCCAGCCTAGGGATCGGCAATTCAATGAACACACCCAACAAACGAGCCAATCTGTCTGCGGCCTGCCCCATGGCAACATTAGCAATTTCCTGCAAACATTCCTGAGGCGTCTGTTGTGAACTACCGATTAGCTCAGCAGCTGAACCAATGGCCGTGCTTTCATCCTCATAAGTTCTGTCTAATAGGCCATTTTCCTGAAGTACGGCTTCCAGCTCGCCAGAGTCAACAGGCTTTTTAATAAAGGCCAGTGCGCCAAGATCTAAAACCCGGGCCTGAGCAGCGGGTTGTATATCACCAGAGACAACTATTACCAGACAGTTCACACCCAAATGACGAAGCTGCTCCAGGGTCTGATAGCCATCCATGACCGGCATGGTTAAATCCAGAAACATCAGATCAATGCTCTCACGCTCCAGTGCATGCAGAGCTTGCTGCCCATGTTCGGCAAACAAAATACGGCGTGCCATACCCTTGGGAATAACCAACGACATCTGTTTTCTCGCGACTAAAGAGTCATCGCAGACCAGAATATTCAATTACGCCACCTGTTAACACTTAGCCATTCCAAGCCTGCTTTGCAGGCCAGGGCAACCATCAAAAGTAAAAAAACCAAGAATCCATTTGGACTATCCTCTTCAGCTCAGCTGTACGATAGTCTCTTTTTAGTCCCAGGAATTGATAAAACCCCACCTCTACAACCCAGTAATATCGACGGCCTCACCAGCTTTAGACGCACGACTTCGCCCCCGGTTACCCATTCGAACACCAATATCCATCATATACTGAAAAAAGCCTTCCTTATCTTTAATTACATCCCGCCAGAACGGCGAGTGATACATAGCAACACCACCGGAAATAAGTGCCCAGGCTGCACAATAATGATAGTACTCAGGAACGTCTTCCAGACTACCTGCCGCAATTCTTGCGCGAATCAAGTCCGCTAATCGATCGAAGTTGGAAGCCCGCACCTGGTGCAATTCGTCGAGCATCTCCGGTAAGGGGTTGCGCTGCGCCAATTTCTCTTCCAGGCGTTCAAAGAGATAATATTTTTCGGGGTCTTTTAAACGATATTCGAAGTAGCTGCGAGCCAATGAGTCTTTATCACGGGTTACTTCCTGCGAGTGAAATAACTCTGCAAGCTCTCGCTCATAATCGATCATCATCCGCAAGTAGATCTCAGCCTTGGAACGGAAGTGCTTGTAAATAGTACCTTTACCGATACCCACTTCTTCTGCGATACGCTCTACCGTGACATTCTCTTCTCCATCACGGAGGAAAAGACCCAGAGCCACCTCCAGTATCTCTTTGCCTCGACGCTTAAACTCTCTTTCTTTTCGGGATTCTTTCTTCATTGAATGGAGAAACCTGTAACAATGCGAACGTTGTTGCAACGAGCCTAGTCGTCAAAATCAATTATGACAGACCTTGAAAAAGGCGAATAGCAATCGATTTGCAAATTTACCCGGCCCCTAATCATCACGGACAAAATAGCCGAGCAATAGCCTACATCAATGACTCTATCCAGTATCAAAGGGGAGTTGAAGGCATTTCGTTCACCAATCTTTACCTCCCTCTATAATGAAACAGATCGATATAAAATAGCGATATGCAAAAAAAGTGTAAAAACACTGGCGAGCAAATTGGACGTTTTATGATCAAGCAACAATACTTAAGGCTACCGAGGCAGCCCCTATCCCCCATTCGCTGCCTTCGGCTCTGGTCAGCAATGACCAATATACGTAGGAAAGTGTACCTTTGTTTCACTCCTAATGGTCTTGCCCCGGTACCCTCCCCCCAGGACTACCGGGGTTTTTTTATGATTCAAGCAATTACTGTGTCACGCTTTCAGCAAGGAATGATAAGAAGGGCTCACCAAACGCATCCAGGATAATCCCGTCGACAATATTCCCATGCACTCAACGGAAGGCGCCGCATAACTGATTGGACTAAAAATTCAACAGATCTATAAGAGTACTAGCAAATCAGCTCTGCACGTTTTGCCAACTCATCGTGTATCTGCATCAAACGCACTTTCGCATCATCACTGAGACTTTCTTCGTCGGGAGATTGAGCCGCAAGATCAGCCTGATTTTGCACCTCCCGACAGGCAACCCGAGCCTCTTCTATCCAGGGATCGTAGTCCACCGGAACAGATAAATAGGTTACCCACAGCAAGGTGTCTACCCGCCCATTAACTTTTGCTTTTATCAGGCCCAAAACTTGCTGGCGGCTTAGTTTTCGACGGGCTCGCGATGACAGATAAAGAGACAAATAGCAGAGCAGAATCACCCCTACGGTTAACGCAACTGTGATAAGGATGAGCGCCATCAGGATACCTTCTGCAACAACAGCGATCTGGCTTCATTCAATCGCGCCGCCAGATAAGCACTGCCTCCCTTATCAGGATGAACTTTGGATATTAAGCGCCTGTGTGCCTCAATGATCTGCTCGCGACTGGCACCGGGGTTCAAACCCAGAATTTGGTACGCTTTCTCCTCATCCAAAGACGACTCCGAGCCCTTGCCCGACTGATTGCATTGTTGGTACTCATCCCACTGAGCACTGCGCATTTTGACCAGATAACCCTGAAGCAGGTTTCGAGTGTCTTGCTGGGCTGGGGGGCAATACTCGTAAAGTCTCAGAATGGACTCAAAATCGAGCTCACTGAGCATTTTCCCTGCAAATTGGCCCGTCAGAATTTCGCCATCCATCTCCCCACTTTGCTGGTCGAGGGTCATTCGTAAGCCCTCTGTTACCACTTCGGAGACCCCGGACGTCGCTTTCGATTGTTTCCGTTTACGCCAGAGCGCCTTAAAAATCGGTAAAAAGCGCAGCAGGGGCAATAGACGTCGGGCAAATGGCAGCAAAGCCGCAAAGAAGGCAATCAAGACGGCTCCCTTGCCGGTAACCAAAAGGTAAACAGCGGTAACAGTCAGCGCCGCGATAACCACCATCAGGAAGAAAGAGCGGCGTTTTGCCGGAGACTGGAACGCCAGCCAGCAACCGACACCGGCAACGATCAAACTCAACAAGACGTATTGCATGCCTAGCGCTCCAACTGCTGCTTTATCAACTTAACTTGTTCGCAATGCTGTCCCGCTAACTTTTCCAAGGCAGGGATGCCACCAATACTGAAAGCGGCAACGGCACTCAGGAGAGATTCCAGTGCTGATGCACTGTTAAGATTAAAAGGGGCATAGGCGCCGCCGCTGATTCTTGCAATTTGCCTGAAGGCGGCCGAAGCAACGACATCATGGCCTTCATGAAAAACAAAAACCGGTGTCCCACAAATTTTGAGCTGACCGGCCAGGTCACACAATAGATCGACAGGCTCTTCAACACAGTCGCCGATAAACACGAGCCCTTGCACAGGCTGGTTTCTGGACTCATCCAAAGCGTGCTGTAAAACTCTGGCAATCTGGGTCTGCCCCCCGAGGCAACGCACCCCCTCCATCACCTCTAACAAGCCCTTGGAATCACTCATCCAGCGTGACCCCTTAAACTGATGATAGCCACGGTAATAACAGAGCTGCACATACAACTCCCCCAAAGCACGGGTGTTAGCAAACATCTGGGATTGAATATGGGAAGCCCGATCCCATGTTGGTTCGCGACTTGCGGTAGCGTCGAGGGCAAAGATCAAACGTCCCCGACAGGAGGAGGATAGCAGCGGTAAGGAATCAGACCGCTGTAAAAACCGCTCTATTTCCGTTGAGCTGGAATGCGGCTTCAATGCTTTTGACCGACCACCCATATCCCTGTTGCTTTCCCTCGGCTTCTTTAGGGTCCAGTATAAACCCAGAAAAGAGGAGGGAAAACGTCCTTGTAAAGATAGTCAGCCGGAGAGTACTCCCAAGAGGGATCAAGCGACCTTTTGAGTCTCAGCTTCTTCGGCTTCGGCCTGGGATTGAAGCTGTTCCAGCTCAGATTTAGCCTTCTTTAGCTGGTCATTCAACTGCTTGTTTTTGCTCTTCTGAGCATTGAGATCAGCAGTCAAACCGCGATTTTGCTCTTGCTGGCGCTTATTTTGCTTTTTCAAACGCTCAGGGTTTAATGCGCGCAACACCTTTACTTCATCTTCCAAAGTTTTCAAGCGCGTCTGGGCGTCACGTTTCTCGCTTTTGAGATTCTCTGTAGCGCGCTCGGCTTGCTGTTGGGCGGCTTCTAGCTGTGCTGTCAAATCGGCAACCAGGGCGTTATGCTTTTCTGTAATTTCGAGCAACGCCACAAGACGACTTTGCTCCATGGCTTCAAACTCTTCCTGCTTGACGAAACGCCCGCCCATGCTCAATTTGGACATATATTGATCTCCGCTGATAAAAAAGAGCGCGTATTATACGGAAATCATTCGGGTGATTGAACCATTATCCGCTTCGCATTATACCTACTGAAGAAATGCTATAACCCGCTTTGAGGAATCTTCGCAATAATTGGCCTGCAGCTGGTCAGCATATTCTTGCAACGACAAACGCTCCCACCCCTCCCCCTGGACCTGAGTCAGGGTCATGGACAACAACTCTGGATCGGCTACGGCCAACATCTCGTCACCCAATTGGCATATACGTGCAAACAAATCTTCCCGGTATGCGGCCCCCGGAGCACATTCTTGCACTAGCTTTATGTGGCCTTGAATTAATAATCTGTTGCTGCGGGTAAGTATGTAATTATCATTATTTTCAGAAAGATAGGACTGCTTTTTAATTAAGCCTTTAAGATGTGTTTTCCAATAATGGCAACTCGATCCCAGTGGTTTTGAGTGGGGATTCATCACCACCGAGTCCACAGAATTATTTGCTGTAGCTACCGGTTGCCTGCTGGAAAAGCCAGAGGATGTTGTTATGTCATCCTGACCTGTAATCGGAGCGACTGATTGAGGTTCAAGGAAGAGTGGCTCAGCGCTGGAAGATTTATCGGATACTGAAGGCCGGTTTGACAGAATGGGATTTGAAAGCTTCATATCGACCTCTTCATGCTTCAAGGATGAATCACGAGAGGATATCGATGAAACGCTGGCATAGAGGCCGATCAACAGCAAACCAGCGAAGGGTAGCAGTGGTGCGTTGCGCATAACCCTGTAACAGTTGCGGCTTTATCAATCAGAATAGCAGGTTAAATATTAACCAGCCCACTGACGGCTCTACTCAACTGGATTTACCAGAGTAATGACAACCTGCTATACGTTTAACCTGGGACGATAGCGGTACACAATAATGATTCAGCACTCGACAACGTTGACCGCAAGCCCCCCTTGGGAGGTTTCCTTATACTTGCTCTGCATATCAATTCCGGTCTGTCGCATGGTTTCGATGACAGAATCAAGAGCGACGCGGTGCTGCCCATCGCCACGGAGTGCCAGACGAGCAGCATTAATAGCCTTGATGGCACCCATGGTATTGCGCTCGATACAGGGCACCTGCACCAACCCGCCTATGGGATCGCAAGTCATACCCAGATTATGCTCCATGCCAATTTCTGCGGCATTTTCGACCTGCTCACAACTTCCTCCCATTACTGCCGCTAACGCTCCGGCGGCCATGGAACAGGCCACTCCGATCTCTCCCTGACAGCCCACCTCGGCTGCCGAGATAGAGGCATTGTGCTTATAGAGCATACCAATGGCCGCAGCCGTTGCCAGGAAGTCGCGCATTCCTTGCTGGTTGGCGCCGTGCATAAACCGCATGTAATAGGCCAACACTGCCGGAATAACCCCTGCCGCACCGTTGGTCGGGGCGGTGACAACACGACCACCGGCGGCATTTTCTTCGTTGACCGCCAGCGCATACAGGCTTACCCAATCCATCGCCGTCAATGGGTCGCGTAACGCGGCCTCCGGTTTGGCTTTCAACTCTTCCGCCAGGCGATGAGCTCGCCGGCGAATGCCCAGACCTCCAGGTAGTGTTCCTTCGAGACTGCATCCCCGCTCGATACTGCTTTCCATAACTTCCCAGATACGATCGAGTAACTGGAAAACGGTTTGCTCATTACCCTGAATCGCCAACTCATTCCCCAGCATCAATTGGGAAATACTCAAGGAATGTTGCTGACAGGTATCCAATAGCTGTTTGGCGGTTGTGAAAGGATAAGGGACCTTGGAGCCCGATGCGTCCAGAGCAACGGCCTCAACCTTATCCTCCTCGACGATAAAACCACCACCAACCGAGAAATATTCACGTCGGACCAATTGGTGCGAGCCAGCATAGGCGATGGCACAAAGACCATTGGGGTGCCGGGACAATACCTCGTCGTTATGAAAAAAAATCTCGCTATCGGGATTGAAGTCGATGGCACAACTGGCCAGCGCCAAACGCCCAGTGCTCTGTACCTGCTCTACGATCGCTTGCGCTTCTTCCGGCAAAACCCGGTCAGGACGACATCCAGACAAGCCCAACACCACCGCCTTGTCGGTGCCATGCCCCTTCCCGGTTAAAGCTAGCGAACCATAGAGGTGGACTTCTACTCGATCCAGCTCATCTAGATGACCTTCGACACTCAAACACTTGAGAAAGCGGAACATAGCCCACATTGGACCCACCGTATGTGAGCTGGACGGGCCAATACCTATTTTGAACAGATCAAAAATACTCAGCTGCATGATATCCGCCCGCGTCCTTGTTATGACGACATTAAATAGAGTGTAGCCCTAGTTGGAACGGGATTCAGGAACCTCTCTCAACGCTGCGCTGAGCAGCTGCCAAAAGCGATCTACCGTTTTAATCTCGACCTTTTCATCCGGTGAATGGGGGAAACGAATGGTAGGTCCAAAGGAGATCATATCCCAACGTGGATAGGTTCCTCCCAGCAAACCGCATTCGAGCCCGGCATGGATGACTTTAATTTCAGGGTCCTGATCAAACAGGCGCTGGTAGGTCTTGCGCATGACACCGAGAATGGGCGAATTCATATTCGGGGTCCAACCGGGAGAAGGCGCTTCGAAACGCGACTCGGCACCTGTCAAAGCGAAGGCATCCCGGATAGTTTCCGCCAGTTCATCCATTGCACTATCAACCGCACTGCGAGCCATACACTCGACTTTGATGTTACCGTTAGCGATATGAACTACCGCTAGATTGTTCGAGGTCTCAACCACTCCCGGAACGCTATCACTCATGCGCTGAACACCTATCGGGCAACAGGCCAAAAGCGCCAGCCAATCGCGCTGTGTGGCTTGAGGCATCACCAGGTTCAGCGGAGTTACTTCCTTGACCGAAATAGAAAGATCACCTTCCACGGCAGCCAATTCCGCTTGCACGATAGCCTTTACTTCCTCAGCAATTTCACGCAAACGTTCAGCGTTCGCTGCAGGCACGACAACATTAGCGAAAGCTTCCCGAGGAATGGCGTTGCGTAAGCTACCGCCCTTCAGGCTGCTGATGGACATACCAAGCTCACCGGTGCCGCGTTTGAGGAGTCGCGCCATAACGCGGTTGGCATTGCCGCGGCCGAGGTGGATATCACAGCCCGAATGCCCACCCTTCAAACCGCTGACAAAAATTTCAAAACTCTTGCTGTTTTCTTCCGGTTTCACCTCTTCGTACTGTGCCGTTGAAACAATGTCGACACAGCCGGCACAGCCAACAAAGAGCTCACCTTCATCTTCTGAATCCAGATTGAAGAGAATCTCACCATCCAAGGTATCAGCACCTAATCCCTCTGCCCCACTCATTGAGCTTTCTTCTTCAATGGTGAACAGCGCCTCAACAGGACCATGCTGAAGCTCATTGGACGCCAGTACCGCCATGATGGCTGCAACCCCAATGCCATTATCGGCACCTAAAGTCGTACCATCGGCTCGCACCCAATCCCCATCTATAAACGGACTGATAGGGTCCTTACTGAAATCGTGATTACTGTCATTGTTTTTCTGCGGCACCATATCCAGATGGCTCTGCAAAACCACGCCAGCGCGGTTTTCATACCCAGCCGTCGCAGGCTTTTTAACAATGAGATTCCCGGCCGAATCGACCAGATATTGCAAACCTAGTGATTGAGCAAAATCTATGATCAGTTGGCGCACTGCAGCCTCTTCACCAGAAGGCCGAGGCACCCCACAGAGTTGCGAGAAATAATTCCATAGCGGCTGCGGTTGTAAACTGTCGATAGCACTCATACTCAGTTCCTGTAATCATTAAAATAGGAATCATTGACCCAATCGGGCATGACTTGATTGAGTTATAGCACTGAAACCCAGGCAGCGAACTAAGTAAAGATACCTAATCCCCCTCATGGTTATGGCCCCTTGCCAGCGAAACCCAGCGCTACTTGCCGATCAGAAGACAACCCCCTACCGTCAAGCAAATACCGTTAAAGTGATCAATCGAATGCAAGCTATGCATTAATCATCTAACAGAAACCGCCCCCCTTCCCTATAATCGATTAAGGCACTTTTTGGTCAAAATATTGGGCTAAACAAGGAATGCTAGCCACAGTTTTAAGAGTGCCATCTAAGCCATTGATTTTAGCTTTGGCAACTGCAGGAGAGAAAGGATGCTGTTAGTTCGATCCCACGACTGGAATAACCAGTTAGCCTGTTATGGGGTGACAATTTTTCATTGTTCCCAGGGCAAAACCATTGTACTCACCGAGCTGGATGATAACCCGGGAATGTCAATCACCCAGGCTGCCGAGCGGTATTTACAACACCTCCAGGAAAAAGGCCTGTGGCATTTTGACGAACTCGATAGCATCTGTTTTGTCGAACACCTACCGGCAATGCGCTACACCAGAGAACACTTTCAGCAAATCGTGCCTCTACTGGACCGCAGTAATCGCGTATTCGCCATTAAATGGCACCCTCTTGATGAAACCGCATTGAGAATTGTCTCAGTCACCTTGCAAGGACATATTCCAATCCCCTTGCGTGACGCCAAAGCCGACACTCAGGTTGACAGCTCGCCACAATCAGAAACGCCCATCGTTGCGGCTTAATCATTGAACCATTAAAGTCTCAATAGACAATAAAAAACGGGGAGGCTGGTTAGCCTCCCCGTTTTTTATTGTTACTCCAAGATCGATAGCTAAAAAGGTGCGTGCTTTGGAGTACGCGGAAAGGGTATGGCATCGCGAATATTTTCCATACCCGTGATGTAGTTGATCAGACGCTCAAAGCCCAACCCGAAACCACCGTGAGGCACAGTCCCATAGCGACGCAGATCCCGGTACCAGGCAAGGTCTTCCAAGGCGATGCCCGCTTCCAGCATTCGACGATCGAGGACATCCAGACGCTCTTCTCGCTGACTACCGCCGATAATTTCGCCAATACCCGGTGCCAGTACATCCATCGCCGCCACCGTGCGGTCATCATCGTTAAGGCGCATATAGAAGGCTTTGATCTCTTTGGGGTAGTTCATCAACACTACCGGTCGACCGACATGCTCTTCAGCCAGGAAGCGCTCGTGTTCAGACTGTAAATCAAGCCCCCATTTAACCGGGTATTCGAAGCCTTTACCGCAGTTTTCCAGAATTCGAATCGCTTCCGAATAGTCCATACGTTCGAAGTCAGAATTCACCATATGCTCAAGGCGGGAAATTGCTTGCTTGTCGATGCGCTGCGCGAAAAATGCCATATCCTCTTGACGCTCATCCAACACAACCTTGAAAAGATGCTTGAGCAGATTCTCAGCAAGATCGGCACAATCATTCAGGTCGGCAAAGGCAATTTCGGGCTCAACCATCCAGAACTCTGCCAGGTGGCGGCTGGTGTTGGAGTTTTCTGCCCTGAAGGTCGGTCCGAAGGTGTACACCTTGGACATGGCGAGACAATAAGCCTCGACGTTCAGTTGCCCCGATACAGTGAGAAAGCTTTCTTTACCGAAAAAATCTTCTTTAAAATCGATATCGCCTTTGTCATCGCGAGGTATGTTCGTCAGATCCAGTGTGCTGACGCGAAATAATTCCCCCGCCCCTTCGCAGTCACTGGCAGTGATAAGTGGTGTATTGATCCACTGGAAGCCCTGCTCATAAAAAAAGTTGTGGATCGCGTTGGATACCGTCGTACGAACCCGCGTAATAGCGCCAAAGGCGTTGGTGCGGGGTCTAAGGTGAGCAACGGAGCGGAGGTATTCAAAGGTGTGGCGTTTCTTAGCAACCGGATAGGTTTCCGGGTCATCAACCCAGCCAACAACTTCGACCGCACTGGCCTGTATTTCAAAACTCTGCCCCTGACCCTGGGACTCAACCAGTTCGCCTTCAACAATCACCGAACAACCGGCACTGAGGTGTAAGATCTCAGATTCGTAATTAGCCAGGCTTGACGGAACAACCGCTTGTAAAGAATCAAAACTGGAGCCGTCATTGATTGCTACAAAAGAGATTCCCGCTTTGGAATCCCGCCGGGAACGAACCCAACCCTTGATCTGTACCGCAGTGCCCACAGCAACCTCGCCCGCCAGCAGTGATTTCGTCGTGTAACTGTTCATAATCTGCACACACTCAAATTGATGTCAGAGGAATGGACCCTGAAGATCCTTTAACTGGGCGAAGATTCTAGCATGCTTGCTAGCGCTGTCATCTGCTTTAAACAGATCGGTGTTCTGCCCGCTTGAACTATCATAAGCATTGCCTCAGTATGTCGCGCCTGCTTCCTGTTGTTTCATACCGGTTACCCTCTTCGACACTCCTTGCACTATCATGCCAACCTTCGACCCCAACTCGTTTCGCAAACAATTCCCATTGATCAAGCAAGGGGCCGAGCGCGATGGATTGATCTATTTCGACAACGCAGCCACAACCCAAAAGCCAGATTGTGTATTGCAAGCCGTGGAACGTTACTACCGTGAAACCAATGCTAATGTGCACCGAGCAGCCCACCGGCTTAGCGACAACGCCACACGCTATTATGAAAATGCCAGGGATACCGCTCAACAGTTTTTAAATGCCCGTCATCGGGCCGAGATCATCTGGACCCGGGGCACTACCGAAGGCATCAATCTACTCGCCAATTGCCTGCCCTTGTTGCCCGGTGATGAGATATTGATCAGTGCCCTGGAACACCACGCGAATATTGTACCCTGGCAGTTAGCCGCCCAACGTGGCGGCGCCTGCATCAAAGTCATACCCCTGAATTCGCAGGGTGATCTGGACCTGGAAGCTTATCAGCAACTCTTGAACTCACGGACTCGACTGGTGGCTGTTACACAGTGTTCAAACGCTATCGGCAGTCAGCCTGACCTTCCCGCCATGATTGAACTTGCCCATAATGCTGGAGCTTTATTCCTGGTGGATGGTGCGCAGTCGATCGCTCACCATCGCATAGATCTGCAGCAAATGGGCTGCGATTTTTTCGTCTGCTCGGGACACAAAGCCTTCGCCCCAACGGGAATTGGCCTGCTCTTCGGCAAGCGCTCCATTATGGAAACCCTCCCTCCCTGGCAAGGTGGCGGTGAGATGATTGAGCATGTCAGCTTCGAGCGCAGCATTTATCAACCCCCGCCTTTACGCTTCGAAGCAGGTACCCCTAATATCAGCGGTGCCATTGGCTTTGCCGCAGCACTGGACATGTTAGGCCAGCTCGACCGCAAACAGCTTATAGCGCATGAACAGCAGCTGCTGAGCCACGCCAAAGAACGCTGTCTGGCGATACCCGGGGTCAGATTAGTTGTCAACCCTGAAATGCAAGGCCCGGTGCTATCGCTACAGGTGCCGACTATGGACCATAAGGATATCTCCGCTCAGCTTGATCAAGCAGGCATCGCAGTTCGAACGGGGCACCATTGCGCCATGCCTTTAATGCAGCTGCTTGGTCTAAAAGGTACCATCCGAATATCATTTTCGGCCTACAACCAGCTAGCGGAAGTAGACCGGTTTGCAGATAATCTCGAGCAGATACTGTCACAAGAGAGGGCCGCGTTAGCTGTCACAAGACCAACCAATCACCAGCAATCCTTTGATCAATACGGTAAAAGTCTGTCGTTTGAGCAAGTAATCAAGCCGCTGTTAGCAACACCGCAGTGGCAACAACGTTATCGTAAAATCATGCAACTCGGGGACAACCTCCCCTCCCTACCGGATAACTTTCGTGGCCCTGAGAATCTGGTCAGTGGTTGTGAAAGCCCAGTATGGTTACACAGCCAAATCATTGATCAAGGCAAGGACGCTCGCCTGGAGCTAATGGCCGACAGCGAATCCCGCTTACTCAGAGGCTTACTCAGTTTACTGCTATGTCTGGCCAACCATCGACCGATTAAGGAATTACAAACCTTTGACCCGATGCCAGACTTTGAGCCCCTGGGCCTCGAGCGTCATTTGAGCCCGTCGCGCAGTAATGGATTGCACCGAATCATTGAGCAGATTCGTCGGCGAGCAACTCATTACTAGCACGACACCTTTTTAGCAGCCGATCAATACCCAGAGATGCAGCAGTAAAGCCAAAGCTGGCCGTCATCATAGTGGAAGCACCAAATCCCCCGCTGCAGTCAAGTTTCACCTCGCCGTTCTCAAGAGACCTGGTATGGCAGACGCTGCCATCGGGCTGGGGGTACATCAATTGCTGGGTTGAATAGACACAGGGAATACCGTAATTACGCTTGGTATTGCGGGTAAACCCATAGCGGCGACGCAACAACGCTCGGGTCTTGGCCGCGAGTGGATCGTTGTACGTTTTATTGATATCTGCAACATCAATCGCCAGGGGATTCGTTTGCCCTCCTGCGGCGCCGGTACAGACCAGATTCAACTTATTGCGCCGACAATAGGCAATGATGGCCGCTTTGGCTGGCACGTTATCGATGGCATCAATAACCAGGTCAAAAGGCCCACTTAATAACGTCATCACATTCTCGCTATCAACAAAATCCTCGATGGTCTTGATCCTGCATTCCGGGTTGATGAGCAGTAAGCGCTCCTTCATCGCAACCACTTTGGACTGCCCAACGGTAGAGGTTAGTGCATGTATTTGTCGGTTGCTGTTGGTTACGCACACCTCATCAAGATCTATCAGAGTTATCGCCCCAAGCCCCGAGCGAACCAACGCTTCGGCCGCCCAGGAACCGACACCGCCAATCCCTATCACACAACCATGGGAGCGCTGTAGTGATTCTAACCCCTGAACACCATAAAGGCGTGCGATCCCACCGAATCTCGCCATCACACTCTCAGAAAACATACTCACCCCTTACACCGCACCTACTGATCAAAAGCTGGGCCATTTTACTCGCTTGCCCGCCATGATTACAGAGAGGCCAATCCGCTATCGGATGCCTGTAACGTCATTCCCCTCGACACGGTGATAACCGGCTATGATTAAACAAAATTGATGTTTAAGGATTACCCTCTCTATGAGCAGCACGATTCTGATTTGTGATGATTCCGCCATGGCTAGAAAGCAGCTAGGCAGAGCACTGCCATCGGATCTGGATGCGACCGTTAGCTTCGCCCAACATGGAGAAGAAGCCCTGACGGCTCTTAATAAAGGCGAAGGGAATTACCTGTTTCTGGACCTTACCATGCCGGTTTTGGATGGCTATGGCGTCTTGAACGCCATCCGTGAACAAGGCATACAATCCAAGGTTATTGTTGTTTCCGGCGATATTCAGCCCAAAGCCCGTGAGCGCGTACAGAAACTGGGGGCACTGGGTTTCATAAAAAAACCCGCCAGTGCCGAAACACTGGCTAATATCGTTGACCAACTGGGCATCCCGCGCAAAAAGCCAGCCACAGAGAGTGCACATTCCCCGCCATCGCCCGATACCGGGGATGATACAGACAAACAAACGCCAGACAATCTGCAAAATCTGGCCGAGCAATTTGTAGAAAAAACTGACTATATTGATGCTTACCGGGAAATAACCAACGTCGCTATCGGTCGCGCAGCAGATCTTCTGGCCAGATTACTGGACGTCTTTGTGGTAATGCCTGTGCCCAGGGTCAACCTGATTGAGGTTAGCGAACTTCAAATGGCCCTGACCCATTCCGATAAAGATGATTCCTGCTCGGCTATTTGCCAAGGTTTTATTGGCGCGGGTATAGCCGGCGAAGCTTTACTGATTTTTCACGATTCCAGCTACCAGGATATTGCCCGAAAAATGGGTTATAGCGATGAAATCGATGCCCATACGGAAATGGAAGTGTTGATGGATGTGGCCAACATCATGATTGGAGCCTGCCTCAAGGGGCTGGAAAATCAGCTGGATTTAACCTTTAGCCAAAGCCACCCGAAAGTATTGGGTCAGCACCTCAATGTAAGTCAGATACTAACGGTCAATACCAAGGACAGGTGGCAAAAAACCCTGGCGATTGAATTAGGGTTCAGTGTCGAGGGCTTGAATATCGAGTGCGATCTACTGCTGCTAATTACCGAGCAGTCAGTGGCTTTTTTAAATGAACGTATCGGCTACCTGGTGGAATAATGCAAAATTCAACGTTAGAGCTGGATGATATTCACTGGTTAATGGATATGGTTCAGACGATTGATGTAGGCTTGGTCGTGCTGGACACAGAATACCGCATCCGGGCCTGGAATACTTTTATGGAAAACCACAGCGGAAAAAGCCCGGTACAGGTGCGGGAACGCTCTTTGTTTGAGCTGTTTCCAGAGCTCGATGAAAACTGGTTCAGGCAAAAAACCCGTCCCGTGTTTTTATTGGGCAATCGCGCATTCACGACCTGGCAACAACGACCTTACCTGTTTCGGTTTAATAACTACCACCCTATTACCGGAACAGTCGATCATATGTACCAAAACACCACGATCACCCCGCTGGCCTCCCCCGATGGCAAGGTGAGGCAGATTTGCCTGACCATCTACGACGTCACCGACAGCGTCAACTCCATTGAGTAGTTATTGCTCTAATCAATAGTGCGAGTCACTAACCAAAGGTTGCATCACTCACAAACGGATTCGTACGCCGCTCCTTACCAATGGTCGAATTAGGGCCATGCCCCGGCACGAAGGTTACCTCATCTCCCAGTGGCCATAGGCTTGTTCGTATACTATTGATCAGAGTGTCATAATCTCCCTGTGGGAAATCAGTACGACCTATCGAACCTTGAAAGATCACATCGCCGACCCAGGCAAGTGCTTGTTTCTGATGATAGAAAACCAGATGTCCCGGGGTATGACCGGGGGTATGGATGACCTGCAAGGTTTCATTTCCTACCTCAACCCGGTCGCCATCGCTTAGCCATTGATCCGGTGTAAAACTTGCGGCTGAGGGAAAGCCGTACTGCTGACAGATTTGAGGCAGCATTTGTATCCAGAAAAGATCGGCCTTATGCGGCCCAATAACCGGAATATCTGCTTGCCGACTCAGGGCTTCGGTCGCTCCAATATGATCGACATGGCCATGGGTTAACAGTATAGATTCAAGCGTTACTCCCTCAGCCTCCACAACTGCCAAAATTCGTTCCAGGTCCCCTCCCGGGTCCACTACAGCGGCTTTGCTGGTTTGATCACACCAGATTACAGAGCAGTTTTGCTGAAAAGCAGTCACGGGAACTACCCGGTAATTGAGGGCCATATCATAAAATCCTAAGGCGTTCGTGGGACAACTATTATAAAGATAACCGAAGGTCAGAAAAGACAGCCAAACTCTTCCGGCATCATTTTTTGCAAGAAAGCAATTAGCTAGTGCTTTTAACTGGTTTATATCAAAAAACACAATTTAAACCTCTGGATAATGACCTAAACTTAAACTTTATCAATACTAAAACCGGTTTCTGGAGGCTAAATCAATGTTAGTTGGCGTACCCAAAGAGATTAAAAACCACGAATATCGAATCGGCATGACACCTTCGGGAGTTCGCGAACTGACGTCACAGGGACACCAGGTCATGGTGCAAAAAGACGGGGGAGCAGGAATAGGCCTAAGCAATGAACAGTACATAGCTGCGGGCGCCCAAATCATCGATACCCCTGAAGAGATTTTTGCCAAAGCCGATATGATCGTGAAGGTCAAAGAGCCGCAACCTAATGAATGCAAGATGCTCCGCCCGGGGCAGCTTCTGTTTACTTATCTCCACCTGGCACCCGACCCCGAGCAAACACGCTTATTAGTCGATTCCGGGGCTATCTGCATCGCTTATGAAACCGTAACCGATAGCAAAGGCGCTCTTCCGCTGCTGGCGCCAATGAGTGAAGTCGCCGGCCGTATGTCGATACAGGCAGGTGCTCATGCCCTCGAGAAAGCACAAGGTGGGAACGGCACCCTATTAGGTGGTGTCCCGGGTGTTGCCCCGGCAAAGGTCACCGTTATTGGTGGTGGCGTAGTGGGTGTCAACGCGGCACGAATGGCCTTGGGAATGGGAGCCGACGTAACAATTCTGGATCGTTCCCTGCCACGATTAAAGGAGCTTGATGAACTCTATGGACCAGGACTAAAAACTCTGTATTCCAATACAGATAACCTGGCCAATGCCGTCGCTGATTCGGACCTGGTCGTTGGCGCCGTATTGATACCAGGGGCAGCCGCACCGCATTTGGTAACGCGTGAGATGCTTGGCACCATGAAAAAAGGAGCCGTTCTCGTAGATGTGGCTATTGATCAGGGCGGTTGTTTTGAGACCAGCCATGCCACCACCCACCAGGAACCGACTTACGAGGTTGATGGCATCGTACACTACTGCGTAGCGAATATGCCTGGAGGTGTCGCTCGCACATCAACCTTTGCCCTTACCAATGCAACTCTCCCTTTTGCCGTTTCCCTGGCAAACAAGGGGGTCCGTAAAGCTCTTGAAGAGGATACTCATCTACTCAACGGCTTGAACGTCTGCAAGGGTAAGGTGACTTACGAAGCGGTTGCCCATGATCTTGGTTACGACTATATGCCTGCAGATCAGGCACTTAGCTTGTAGATGGAACAGTCACCGCTTACCAAGCAGGCTTTGCCGATAACATCAAAACTATGCTGTGCTCATCAACAGAGAAAGGCAAATTTCGGGCCCTTTCTACCTGCATCCAATAGCTTACGCCTTTGTAGGAGATATCCTACAAAGGCAAGGGAGAAAGTAGCGCTGTATTCGAACATGAAAGCCGTATACTGTAACCAAGCAAGCGATAAGTTGACATGGATTAGGGATAGAGTCATTTGCCATTGAAGGCACTTCTCGTTTGCTAGCCAGGATGGCACAGGAATGGAATAGCTCACATAGGGAAGTGAAGAGCCAAACAGCAGGATGCTGCCGAGGCACGGAGCCCACATAGCTTAGCTATCAACATTAGATCCGCTTAATTGCGGATTTTTTGTGTCTGACGTTTCAGTTCCCAATCAAAGTATTACCGATCCATTACCCCCCACCCTTTCTGAAATAGAGATCAAAGTAGCGCGCAAACTCCTCCTTCTGCACGTTAGATGCCTGTAAAAATACAATGCGTACCCGCATCACGGGTAATGAAATTGATGCAATTCGCCTGGGCGGCATCGCTTCGATGTCAATTCGAATCAATAGCTGCTCTTGCCCTGCAAGCTGGTACCCGTGATTATCTCGCTTCCATTCATCTTGAGCTTCACAGCTCAGCTGCAAGCGCTCGACTAATCTCGCCAGCTGACGATCAAATTCAGCTGGCACCAATGACATCTCCTTTTCAATAACATCCAAGCGGTCATTAATCATTAGCCACCTGCTACAGCGGGCCAGACCGCCAATACATCACCCTCATTGAGCTGATAACTGTCGCGTTCACTTTCACAGACAAACACTCCGTTGACCACTACAAGGTGGGCTTCCTTCAAAGGCACCCCATAAGAATCAAGCACCTGATGAATCGAACGCCGACTATCAAGATTTAGCTCTATAGTGTTTCGATTAGACCCAGGCGGTAAGAAACACCCAAAAGACGCATACAACTTTAACGTAATCTTCATAGTTACTATCGCACTAGCGTGGCATCAGATTGAGCAACGGCCAGATAAACCTCCATGATCTTATTGGGATCCTTTAGCAAAACCTCCTTGAAACGCCCTAACTCATACTGCCCCTCTATCAACCCTCGCAGTGCTCCCTGGTGATTTTTGTGGCCCACGATAGTAGCCCCGACCAAACGCTCGCCCAAAAACTGCAAGCACAAATATCGATACCGCTCAGGATCAAATCGTTCAACCGTGTCCCCTTCAGTCACTCCTTGCCAGATTCCAATGGAACATGAAAGCAGCCCAAGGGTGTCCAAAACATTCATTATCAGTGAACCTCGATGAGCCACTGACTCCGCCTTAACCATATTGATCGCTGCCAACCGACCATGCTCAACAGCTGTGGTTTGTATCGCCTGTATCATCTTCTTTCCTGTTGAAATATCCAGCCCCTGAGCCACATCACCGGCTGCAAAGATATCTGGCACACTGGTCCGCATAAAACGATCTACGAGAATCCCGTGCTGCATTTCAAACTGCCCTGGCGCGACAAAACTGGTATTTGGACGAACCCCTGCTGCGGCAATTAACAAGCCCGCCTCAATGCTCTCACCCGAACTCAACTCAACGTCAATACGATGATCATTAAGCGAACTTACCCGAGTGATGTCGGTCGATGTCAGTACTTTTACCCCTTTGCGTTCACACCAGGATTTCAGCAATCCACCCGCCTTGTCTCCCATCATTCGAGGAACCATTCGGTCTTGATGCTCTACGACCGTTAGATCAACGCCCCGCAGTGCGAGAGCTTCCAGAATAATGGAGCCAATAAAACCTGCCCCCATAAGCACTACGGGAGTATCTCTGGCCGCCAACCGAGCAACGGATCTGGCGTCATCAAGCGTCCAGCAACTGTGCACCAAAGGCAGATCTATACCCTCTATATCAGGTTTGATGGGCAAAGAGCCGCTAGCGATCAGGCAGCGGTCATAGGTCAGGGTTTTACCGCTGACCAGGCTAACGGTTTTCGACTCGGGCTGCATTCCAGCTACAGCATCGTGTAAAACATCGATTCTTTGTTCATGATAATAATCTGGGCGCTGCCTTAAGTGAGTACCCTCCTCTTTTATCTGGTCGATCAACAGATAGGGGATGGCCATTCTTGAGTAAGGTTCAGCTTTCTCAGAACTAACCAGAGTAATTTGATCGTTTGATGAAAGTTGACGCAGAGTCTCGGCAGCAGCGACACCCGCGGCACCTGCGCCAATAATGAGATGATGCATAATGGCAAACTCCAGTTTGCTCACTGAGAAAAGTAACAAGCGTGATCAACGCTGGGTTAATCACGCTAACCGACTCAAAGGTGATTACAGCCCTAACCGTTGGTAAGTATCCCCTGTTGGGATTCCATCAGCGCCCCAGCCTCGAACCTGGTAATACTTCGGCAACATCTCATCCAACTTTGCGACCATTCCCTTGGCTGGCCCGACCTTTGCCGCTTCGGTCAGTAACCGTTCAGGTAACGAGTCATCAGCGCCGGTCAGCCCAGCTTGCAAGTTGAAGCGGCGCTCCATATTCCAGATTCGCTCACCCGTTTCCGCTAATCGCTCCACACTCCACTCCCCTTCACAGGCAGCATCAATTTGTGGAGCAATGTTATCCAGAGTCCAGGCGAAGGTCGTGAAAACGCAAAGCCCAGAGGAGTCGACAGCCGCTGTAGCATCCTGAAAAGCCATCACCAACTCAGGTTTGCCTTCCGTTGATAGGGGATCGGTTTTCTCGGGAATGCCCAGAATTTCCGAAGACACCGTATAACTCCGCAGATGACAGGCGCCCCGGTTAGAGGTCGCGTACGTTAGCCCCATCCCCTGTATACCTCGCGGATCATAAGCAGGAAACTCCTGACCTTTAACCGTCATGGACAATTCCGGCCGCCCATATTTCTCACATAGTCGTTTGGACCCAAGCCCAAGATCCTGGCCAAAGCCCTCACCTAATGCCGTCATTTCAACCGCCTTGACCAGGGCTTCGGCAGAACCAAAGCGCAGTTCTAGCCCGCCAGTTTGTTCAAGTGTGAGATCACCGTCCTCGAACATTTCCATAGCGGCTGCCAACGTTGCACCGAAGGAGATAGGGTCGATACCATCTTCATTACAAATCGCATTGGCATAGGTGACAGCGTCTATATCGTCAATTCCGGTATCTGAACCCATCGACCAGGCATTTTCATACTCCAGACCACCAGTGTTCCCCCAGTACTTGGGTTTGTTTTTGATGGAAAAATGGGTTTGATCTATCGTCGATATACGGCCGCAGGCTATCGTGCAACCAAAGCAACCGGCATTTCGGGTCAGGTTTGGTTTACCATCGCTTTCCCTCGGCTCATGCATCGCTTCACCGGAGATTTTATGAGCCCCTTCAAATTGGACCTCAGAAGCATTCCGGGTCGGCATAGCCCCCACCTCATTGACCACATTCATCAGCACCTGAGTCCCGTAGGTTGGTAACCCTTCCCCTGTTATAGGATTATCAGCAAGAACCTGTTTCTGGACAGCCACCTCTTTCATAAAGCGTTTGGGATCCTTTATACCAGCAACCCCCAAAGAACCCCTGACTGCCACGGCTTTCAGGTTTTTTGACGCCATTACAGTACCAACACCCGAGCGCCCGGCTGCACGGTGAAGGTCATTTACAATGGCTGAGTAGAGACACCCTTTTTCAGCCGAACGCCCTACCGCAGCGATACGAAGGCGTGGGTCCTGATGCCGCTGACGGATTTTTTCGTCAGTTTCCCATACCGAGGTGCCCCAAAGGTCTCCAGCATCTATCAGTTCAGCTTTCTCATTTTCGATATAGAGGTACACCGGCTTCTCCGAGCGCCCCTCGTAGATCACCATATCCCAACCCGCATTTCTCAACTCCGCACCAATAAACCCGCCCGAATTCGAACAAGCTACGGCACCGGTCAATGGACTCTTGGTAACTACGGCATATCGGCCACCGGTGGCTGCCATCGTTCCTGTTAGAGGCCCATTGGCCATAATCAACTTATTCTCTGGCGACAAGGGATCCACTTTCGGATCGACCTCGGCGCACAGGTATCTAGTCGCCAGTCCACGTTGCCCCAAATATTTGAATGCCCAGTCCATGTTCAAAGGTTCCGAAACAACGGTGCCGTTGGAGAGGTTTACACGAAGAATCTTTCTTGACCATGTCATATCATTTCTCCTCTTCAATCAGGCGTTCTGACCCGCAGACGGGTTATTGGCAGCAGCGTACTTGCGCATACGTTCCATACCTGTGAGTGCAGCATCAATATAGGTAATGGCATCCGTCGGGCAAGCTTCGACACATTGTGGCGAGCCGTCACAAAGGTCACACTTGGCCACTTTGCCGGTATCCGGCAGATAATTAATGGTCCCGAACGGGCAAGCTATGGTGCAGACCTTACAGCCAACACAGATATCCTCATGCACCAGCTTGGCGCCTAACGAAAGGTCGTTACGAATCGCGTCAACAGGGCAAGCCTTCATACACCATGCTTCACTGCACTGGGTACAGGTGTAAGGCACATAGCGCCCCTCGTGATGGAACTCAAATACCTGTATACGGGATTTGGACGGGTTGAAAACGCCCTCTTTTTCGTAGGAACAAGCCATTTCGCACTGGCGACAACCGGTGCATTTATCCGGATCGATACTGAGCGATTTCAGCATGCTGCACTCCTTATATTTATTATTGGTGCAACCCCTAGCACTACAGAACTTCGAAAGAAGCTGCCTGTTGATCGGCTAATCAGTGATTGAGTATAGCAACCAGCCACCAGTTGACAGGGGATTTTGCCAACGGATGAAAACCGTTTCGACCCATAACAACCCTAAGTGTTTGATACGAAATGGAGAATCAGGAATAAATAAGCAGAAATCACGGGCGACAAGCCCAACGCTGAGCCCCTGGCTTATCTACAGGGGAAACATTGAACTGTCAGACAGAAACAAAAAAGCCCCGAGAAACGGGGCTTTTTTGTTTAATGTGGCGGTGAGCCAGGGATTCGAACCCCGGGTAGGCTACTAACCTACGGCGGTTTTCAAGACCGCTGCATTCAACCACTCTGCCAGCTCACCTGGACACCTCAGAAGAAAGCAGACCGTTCGCGGATAGCCGACCTCGAGATGGCGCAAATCTTACCCGATTTAAGCACTGTGTCAACGGCTAATTCATTGATTTTATTGGTCAACATTTCGCCACTGGGAACTAACCATTCAGATGCAACTCAAAATATGTGGAGGTACAGGCCTTGCTACTGATGTTGAGCAGTAGCGTTAGTGTACCAACAGTGCAGCGGCTTGATTTACAAGCCCCTGCCGGTATGATGATGAGAACGTTTTACAATTAACCCGTTTTATGGAGAAACAGGCGAATGAATGACCAAGTAACTGCGATTGCCCGCTCGGAAGAGCAGGTCCTGCAAACCAACAAGGTGATACGCAACACTTATATGCTACTGTCCATGACACTGGTGTTCAGTGCCCTGGTCAGTGCCGTAGCTGTTCTTACAGCTGCTCCAGCGGTCCATTGGATTCTTTCTCTGGCAATAATGATTGGACTACTGTTTGCCGTCAGTAAAGCACGCAACAGCATCTGGGCCCTGCCCTTGGTTTTCCTCTTCACTGGCTACATGGGTTACCAGCTTGGCCCCCTCCTTTCAGCATATCTTACCCTGCCGAATGGCAGTAGCATCGTTACTACTGCCTTGGGTATGACAGGGCTAATCTTCTTTTCCCTGTCGGGTTATGCACTCACCACCCGTAAAGACTTCAGCTTCCTTCGTGGATTTCTGTTTGTCGGACTGATAGTGCTGATCGCCGCCTCCTTGATTGGTATGTTCTTTGAAGTCAGCGGATTGCACATTGCTATCTCGGTAGCGGCCGTATTGATATTCTCCGGCTATATCCTATATGACACCAGCAACATTATTCATGGCGGTGAAACCAATTACGTAATGGCGACGGTTTCCCTTTACCTCAACATCTACCTTCTGTTCGTCCACCTGCTTAACCTGGTGGGCATCTTCGGTGGCGATGACTGATACCGATTGTCAGAACCCAAAGGCCCCGATAGTCTCGGGGCCTTTTACTATCTGCTACAATTTCGATTTCATTGCTCTGGGCGTTACATGAATTACACTATCGCCATATACGGTGCCCCGTACTCCAGCCAGGCATGCCAAAGCGCGCTGAATTTTGCTAAAGCGCTGATATCCAATAACCACTCAATTGTTCGGCTTTTTTTCTATCAGGATGCGGTGCACACCGCCTCTATTCTGGCAATACCACCACAGGATGAAGTCGACCTTCCACGAGAATGGCGACTATTTATCGACAAACACAAGCTGGATGCCGTGGTTTGCGTCGCTGCAGCTCTGCGTCGAGGACTGTTAAACAATGAAGAGCAACTGCGCTATGAAAAGCCTGCATCGAACTTATCTTCATCGACTGCTTTATCTGGACTGGGCCAATTGATCGAAGGCGCGGTGATGAGCGATCGACTGGTTACTTTCGGGGCCTGAGTCATGGGGAAATCACTTTGCCTTATTACCAGCACCCCGCCCTACGGTACCCTTAATGCCAAGGAAGCGTTAGATACCGCGCTGATTGGAGCTGCTTTCGAGCTCGAAGTCTCCCTTGTTTTTGACGGCGATGGCATCTATCAATTACTCGACCAGCAGGCCCCTGACGCCCTGGGTCAAAAAACCTTTTCTGCAACCCTCAAAGCCCTCGAACTTTATGGTGTCGAACAGCTGTTGGTGTGCGATGAAACACTAAGCTCTCGCGGCATTAAGCCCTCTCAACTCTGTGTGGAAGCTGATATAGTTTCACGTCATGAGCTGTCTCAGCACCTTGAGAGAGCTGATATCCTTTTAGGCTTCTAACCTTTAACCTCATGCTACATATCGTCAACAAAGCCCTCACTTCTTCAGACGCCCTTCAACGCTGCCTGAACCTTGCCAGTAAAGGCTCCAGCCTGCTGCTCATTGAGAACGGAGTGTTTAATGTATTACCAGAAACAGCCGGTTGGCGTTTATTGCAACAGCATCTGGGCAACATCAATATCTATGCACTCAGTGAAGACCTGGAGGCTAGAGGTCTGAATAAGCTGCTGCCTGACGAGGTTCAAAAGGTCAATTACAATGGTTTCGTAGCCTTAACGGCGCAACACGAAAAATCATTAAGCTGGAATTGATATGCCCCAAATAATCATTGATGGCAAATCGGTGGAAGTTGATAAGGAAGGATACCTGACCAACCTGGATGACTGGTCGCCAAATGCTGCCAATGAGCTGGCACTTGCTGATGACATCTCTCTTAGCGACGCCCACTGGGAAGTAATACACGCGTTACGAGCTTTTTACAGTGAATACCAACTCTCCCCAGCAATGCGTCCACTGGTAAAATATATTGGCAGAACGCTCGGGAACGACAAAGGCAAGAGCATCTATTTGTTACAACTGTTTCCCGGCAGCCCCGCCAAGATCGCTGCTCGTATTGCCGGCCTTCCCAAACCCACTAACTGCATGTGACCTATGACCAACATTGTATCTTCCCCAATCAGAGAACACCCTTTTGCGCCTTTTCTTAAAATCATTGGTAAAGGCCCCCGAGGTTCACGTTCCTTTACTGAAGAAGAAGCCCATACCGTAATGGGCATGGTACTTCGGGATGAATTGGAACCGGTGCAACTGGGGGCGTTACTATTGTTACTTCGAGTAAAGAGCGAAACTTCCGAGGAGATGGCCGGATTTGCCCGCGCAGTACGGGAACACATTCCGCTGCCCGCCAAGCCAATCTCGGTGGACCTAGACTGGTCTTCCTATGCCGGAAAACGCCGCCAACTGCCCTGGTTTATTCTTAGCATCACACTACTTAATGACCATGGTTTGCGGGTTTTTATGCATGGCACAGAGGGGCATACCTCAGGCCGTATTTATACGCGATCAGTGCTCGAGGCACTTGAACTACCTGTCTGTACCGATTGGCAATCAGTTGATAATGCCATATCAGCGCAGAAGTTTGCCTATATGCCACTACAGACTCTGTGCCCGGAACTGCAAGGTATCATCGATCTTAGGAATATACTGGGCGTACGATCTCCCGTTCACTCCCTGGTACGCCTGCTTAACCCTCTAAATGCCCCCCATGTTATCCAGAGCATCTTTCACCCAGCCTACCAGCCAGTGCATCAGCTGGCTGGCAAATTACTGGGCTACTCCAACATATCCGTTATTAAAGGCGACGGCGGTGAAATCGAACGCAACCCAGATAATCCATTACAGGTTCGCGCTGTTCTGGGCGACGAACTGGTCGAAGAGGAATGGCCTGCCCTCTTCCCTCGCCGGCATTTAAAACCCGAAACCCTTAACCTGGACGATCTAACCGGCGTCTGGCGAGGAACAAAGCAGGATGAATATGGTGAAAGTGCAGTGATCAGTACCGCAGCCATTGCCCTCAAACAGACAGGCAAAGCCAGCAGCCAGCGGCAAGCGATGGAGTTGGCATCCGAGCTTTGGATGCAGCGCGACAAAACGCGATTTTAAAGTGATACCGCAAAAAAAGCCCGGAATTAAACCCGGGCTTTTTAGTTAGGCCTCGGGTAATCCCGCATCATCTGCCCAGCCAAGCTTTTCTCTTAGTAGGACAACCTCCCCAACAATAATCAAGGTGGGAGCTTTCACTTGTTCAGATTCGACAATGGCATTGATAGTCTCAAGGGTACCGGTAAAAACACGCTGACTCGGCGTGGTACCCTGTTGCACAAGAGCTACGGGGGTATTAGCACCGCGCCCATGCTCTATGAGCTTTTCGCAGATCGTTTTCAGACCAACCAGCCCCATATAAAACACCACAGTCTGCTCTTTATGGACCAGCTCGTTCCAGGGCAACTGACAGCTTCCGTTTTTAAGATGTCCCGTTATAAAACGAACTGACTGAGCATAATCACGGTGGGTCAAAGGAATCCCCGCATAACAGGAGCAACCTGTGGCGGCAGTGATACCCGGGACCACCTGAAAAGGAATACCATTCTCTGCCAGCTTATCGATCTCTTCACCACCGCGGCCAAAGATAAAAGGATCGCCACCTTTAAGACGCAAAACACGGCGACCTTCTTTCGCCAGTCTAACCAGAAGATCATTGATCTCCTCTTGAGGCAGGGTGTGCTCTGAGCGAGCCTTACCTACATTGATACGCTCAGCATCTCTACGCGTCATATCAACTACCGCTTCAGAAACCAGCCGATCGTAAAGCACTACGTCGGCTTGCTGCATCAAACGCAAGGCACGAAATGTCAACAGATCAGGGTCTCCCGGCCCGCCCCCCACCAGATAAACTTCACCTGGCTGAGTTTCATCACCCGATTGAGACTGAAGAATTTCCTCCAGACGTTGTTTGGCTTGCTGTTCTTTACCAGAGAAAACCAGCTCGGCGACATCTCCCTGCAAAACAGATTCCCAAAAACCACGACGCTGGTTAATACTGGAAAAACGCTCTTTCACTGCATCACGAAAACCGCCAACTAACGCGCCTAATCGACCATAAGCCGCCGGGATAGTGGACTCAAGGCGTGAGCGGATCAGACGCGCCAACACCGGTGATTTACCTCCGCTGGACACTGCTATCACAATCGGTGAACGGTCGATAATAGCCGGTAAAATAAAGGTGCAAAGCGGTGGATTATCCACCACATTGACGGGCAGATTTATCGCTTTTGCATCTTCGGAAACAGCCAGATTAACATCGTAAACATTGGTCGCGGCGATCACCAGCACCATGCCATCGAGCGCCTCTCGAGAGTACTCGATTTGTTCAAGTGTCACCCTGCTATCTTTGGCCAGCTCATGAATACCAGAACTTAGTTCCGGTGCCACCACATGAATTCTCGCGCCGGCTTTTAGCAGCATGGTCGCCTTCCGGGTGGCGATTTCGCCACCACCAACCACCAGGCAGGGCTTGTCTTTAAGATCAAAATAAAGCGGTAAAAAATCCATAATAACCCTGCATTAGTCACAAAAAGCCAAAACCCGGGGACAACTCCCCGGACGATTATATTTTAGTCACACCGCCCATATAGGGAAGCAGTACTTCCGGGATTTCAATATGGCCATTTTCATCCTGGTAATTTTCAATAATGGCCACCATGGTTCGACCCACAGCCAGGCCAGATCCATTCAAAGTATGAACCAGCTCCGGCTTGCCCGTTTCCGGATTACGCCAGCGAGCCATCATGCGACGAGCCTGGAAATCGGACATGTTACTGCATGAGGAAATCTCACGATATTTTTGTTGACCTGGCAACCAAACCTCAATGTCATAGGTTTTAGCGGCAGAGAAACCCAAATCCCCCCCACAAAGAGTCACGACTCGATAAGGTAGATTCAGCTTCTGAAGAATCGCCTCTGCGTGCCCGGTCAAGGTTTCCAGCATGTCCCAGGAATCCTCTGCACGTACAACATGTACCATTTCCACCTTATCGAACTGATGCTGGCGAATCATTCCACGTACATCACGGCCATAGCTCCCCGCCTCACTGCGAAAACAGGGCGAGTGACACACATAACTAAGCGGCATATCTGAATCATCAACAATACGATCACGCACCACATTAGTGACCGGAACCTCAGCGGTTGGGATCAGATACAGATCGCTCTGGTCCTCACGCTCAATTTTGAACAGGTCTTTCTCGAACTTTGGTAACTGCCCGGTTCCTCGAAGCGAATCCGCATTCACCATATAAGGCACGTAAATTTCTTCGTACCCATGCTCCTCAAGATGAGTATTAATCATGAATTGAGTGATAGCACGATGCAGCCGAGCAATTTTCCCTTTCATTACCGCAAAACGTGCTCCAGACAATTTAGCGGCGGTTTCAAAATCCAGCTCTCCATTAGCTTCGCCCAATGCCACATGGTCCTGAGGATCAAAATCGAAAGCCTTGGGGGTGCCCCAACGGCGCACTTCGATGTTGTCGTCTTCTGTTTCCCCTGCGGGTACAGATTCATGAGGAACATTAGGGACATTCATCAAGATATCGTTCAGCTCATGCTGGATTTGACCCAGCAGCTCTTCCGATACTTTGAGTTCTTCACCAATACGATCCATTTCGGCTTTTAGCGGTGCAATATCACCACCACTGGCCTTGAGTTGGCCGAACTTTTTCGAACCCACCTTGCGTTCATTCTGCAGCTGCTGGGTCTTAATCTGAATCTCTTTACGACGTCCTTCCAGAGCCTGGATACGGCTGACATCGAGTTTATACTGCTTAACAAGCAGTTTTTCAGCGATCTCTTCTGTGCTGCCTCGCACGAGTTTTGCGTCTAGCATTGGTTACCTTGCAATCAGTTAACTGAATAATTTTTCAACAAGCAGGAAGCCAGCCAATGTTGCTATCAAGCACAACACGACACTGGCGAATAGATATCCCACGGCAACGCCTAACTCGCCATTCTGGATCATTCGCAGAGCATCCAGCGAGTAGGTAGAGAACGTTGTAAAGGCACCTAAAAAGCCTGTGATAAGACCACTCTTCCACACTGGTGGCAATTGTAGCCTTTCTACAATTGTAAAATAAGCGATTCCGATCAAGAATGAACCCACAACGTTAACGATCAGGGTTGGCATAGGAAACAGCTTGGAACCGGTCAATTCATAGAGGTTGTACACAGAGAACCGAGCGGCTGCACCTAACGCTCCCCCCATACCGACAAACAGCAGTTGCTGCCACATATCACTCCGCCCCCCTTCGGTGCTCACTGTGTTCATCTAGCTCATGTAAAAAGCGCAATTTTTCGCCAATTTTTCGCTCCAGCCCCCGATCCGTCGGCGTATAGAAACGTTTCTCTGCGATGGATTCAGGCAGATACCTCTCGCCTGCGGCGTAACCATGCTCTTCATCGTGAGCATACCGGTACTCCTGTCCATAACCCAGCTCTTTCATTAATGAAGTCGGTGCATTGCGAAGGTGGTGAGGCACTTCATCCGTTGCCCCGGCAGCCACTTCGGCGCAGGCCGCCTTGAAAGCCGTGTAGACTGCATTACTTTTGGGTGCACAGGCACAATAAACAGCCGCCTGTGCAATTGCACGATTACCCTCAGCCGGCCCCAGGCGCTCAAATGCATCCCAGGCATTAAGGGCTACCTGCATCGCCCTGGGATCTGCGTTACCTATGTCTTCTGATGCAATGGCCAACAAACGACGGGCTACATACAAGGGATCACAGCCACCATCGAGCATACGAGCAAACCAATACAGGGCTCCATCAGGCGATGACCCACGTACCGATTTGTGAAACGCAGAAATCTGGTCATAAAACTGATCCCCGCCCTTATCAAATCGCCGCACCGACTCACCGAGTACCTCAGCAACGATCTCTCGGGTGATCTCTCCCTGGTCTTCAACCAGATCGGAAGCGATCTCAAGCAGATTCAACAAACGCCGAGCATCACCATCGCAGGAGCGACAGACTAATGACAACACAGTGTCATCTATCGAAAGCTGTCGAGTACCCAAGCCGCGCTCAGTATCAGACAACGCAATCGATGCAACCGATTGTAAACTCTCCTCAGCCAGCGGTTTGAGCAAATACACTCGAGCCCGGGAAAGCAATGCATTGTTTAATTCAAAAGAGGGATTTTCCGTTGTAGCCCCGATAAATATCAGGGTACCGTCCTCAACATAGGGCAGAAAAGCATCCTGCTGAGCCTTGTTAAAGCGATGCACTTCATCCACAAGCAAAATGGTTTTCGTTTGCCCTCGATACTGCTGGGCCCGCTCCACAACCGCTCTTATCTCTTTCACTCCGGACAGCACCGCCGAGACCACTTCAAAACGCGCCTTAACATATGCGGAGATAAGGCGGGCCAAGGTCGTCTTGCCAACACCGGGCGGCCCCCAAAACACCATGGAGTGGATAGCCCCTCTCTCAAGGGCTGATCGTAAAGGCCTACCGGCCGCCAATAAGTGATCTTGCCCGAGGTATTCGTCCAGTGTTCGAGGCCGCAGCCGGTCCGCGAGCGGCCGGTACCCCTCTTGCGTGAACAGATCGGGGTCAGACATTAGCGCAGATCTTCGATAATATCGGTACCCTCAGGCACATTCATCTCAAATAGCTCAGCATCTATCGGTATATTGGTTTGAACCGATGAAAAATCTATGCGAGTGCGCGAGCCGAGGGAATCGACCAACTGCATGGCACTAATATGGTCGTTCACAAATTCCAACTCCAGACTTTCAAAGAGAGAATCTGGAGCTCGTGGCTGAAGTTGAAAACGAGTAACTTCACCGTCTTGAGCCAGAGCCTTTACTGAAAAGTCACGCTCGATGGCTTCGCTGTTACCACTGAGAATCAAGGCAGGTGTCGTCCCCGCTCTGGGATCGAGGGATTGTACAGTAAGCTGTTCCAGATCCGGATCGTAAATTGACACCGTTTTGCCATCGGATATCACCAACTGGGGAAAAGGTGTCGCCACCTGCCAGCGAAACCGATCTGGTCGCTCAACAACTAACTGCCCCTGGGATTCCTGCACACGAGCACCGCTGGCGTCCATCGTCAGCTGTTCGAATTGAGCATTAATACTCGTAGCTTTAGCCAGCAGACTATTGAGATCATCGATATCGGCGGCCGCCACAAAAGCAGACCAGGAGCTCATCAGCACTATCAGTAACAGACGCATTAGGTTTGCATACCTCATCGTTAATTAGTCTCTTGGTGGGGGTGGTGCCAACACTTCACGGCTACCGTTAGACCCCATGGCACTGACCACACCAGCCATTTCCATACTTTCGATCAAGCGAGCTGCTCGGTTATAACCAATCTTGTATTTACGTTGCACCGAAGAGATCGATGCCCGTCGCGTTTCAGTGACAAACGCAACGGCCTGATCATAGAGCACATCGACATCTTCTGCGTCTCCTCCCCCCCCCAGGCTGACATCGCCCTCGGTAGGAGCGCCATTAAGAATCTCATCGACAAAGTCAGGCTCCCCACGTTTTTTCCAGTCATCAACAACGCGATGAACTTCCTCATCCGAAACGAACGCACCATGAACCCGAATGGGGACACCACTGCCTGGCGGTAAGTAGAGCATGTCGCCGTGCCCCAGCAACTGCTCTGCACCGCCCTGATCCAAAATGGTGCGGGAGTCAATCTTGGATGACACCTGAAACGCAATACGTGTCGGCACGTTGGCCTTGATCAACCCAGTGATCACATCTACCGACGGGCGCTGGGTTGCAAGAATAAGGTGAATACCGGCAGCCCGGGCTTTCTGCGCGATACGAGCAATCAGCTCCTCAACTTTCTTACCGACAATCATTATCATATCGGCAAATTCATCGACCACTACGACAATAAAGGGCAAGGTTTCAAGGTTGGGAGGAACATCGCTTTCGCCAAGCGGCTCATACAGAGGATCAGTTAGCGGTTCACCGGCTTTTTCAGCGTCTTTTATCTTGCGATTGAAGCCAGCAACATTCCTTACTCCCATGGCCGCCATCAGTTTATAACGACGCTCCATCTCAGCCACACACCAGCGCAACGCGTTAGCGGCATCTTTCATGTCCGTAACCACTGGCGATAACAAATGCGGAATGCCGTCATAAATAGACAGCTCCAGCATTTTTGGATCAACCATAATCAAGCGCACTTCATCCGGATTGGCTTTTAACAACATGCTCAAAATCATGGCATTCACACCAACCGACTTACCCGACCCCGTGGTACCGGCAACCAGAAGGTGCGGCATCTTGGCCAGGTTTACGACCACCGGATCACCGGCAATATCGTGCCCCAAGGCCAAGCTCAGAGGTGAAACTGCATCATCATAAGCTGAAGAGCCTACCACCTCAGAAAAATACACGGTATTGCGGTCTTCGTTGGGGATTTCAATACCCACCACTGACTTTCCGGGAATCACCTCAACTACTCGCACACTAATAACCGCCAGCGATCTCGCAAGATCTTTGGCCAGATTGGTTATTTTGCTGACCTTGACACCCGCTGCCGGTTGGATTTCAAAGCGTGTAATGACCGGCCCCGGATGCACCGCAACCACCTCGGCAATAACGCCAAAGTCTTTCAGTTTAATCTCCAGCAGCTTGGACATCCCCTCCAGAGATTCAGCAGAATAGCCATGTACGGCGCTCTTATCGGCTTGATCAAGTAATGCCAGCGGGGGTAAATCGCCTTTTACAGGCTCATCAAACAGGCTGGTTTGCCGCTCTTTCACCACCCGCTTGCTGGTTTCGACTTTTTTAACGGGGGTGGCAATTTTGACCGGTGGCCGCGCCTTTTGCTTCTTCACTTCCTGGGCAATAACCACTTTTCGTTCTTGCTTAACCTTCTCAATCGCCTTGACTTCGCGCCGAGCAGAAAAACGCTTTTTCCAATCCAGAACAAGGTTTTGCAACACTTCAAATAAACGCACGGTTAACCGACCTGTGCGGTCCATCAGCTTTATCCAGGAAAGGTCTGTAAAGACCGTCACGCCGATCAGGAAGAAACTCACCAACACCAGCGTCAAGCCGGGACGCCCGAGATTATCCGTTGCACCGTTTGCCACAATGTCGCCTAGAATGCCGCCCGCAGACTCGGGTAAAGCGCTATTGATCGAAGTGAAGTGCAGAGTGGCTAACGCAGCGCCGGATACCAGAGTCAGAATTAATCCTGTGGTTCTCAGCGCCAGCAAGGAGGGTTTCCAACGGAATGGATTGTGTCGCCCGCGGAACAACTGCCAGGCTTTCACACAGAGAATCAACGGAAAAAGATAAGCAAAAATACCGAACAGGGAAAACAACAGGTCGGAGAACCAGGCGCCACTCCTACCAGCCGCGTTATGGATCTCACCATGGCTGACCGCACTCGACCACCCAGGATCGTTGCTATGGTACGTGCTTAATGCCATGAGCATGTAAAAACAAAGCGCCACCAAGAGGATCAGCCCCCCCTCTCGCAAGCGCAAGGAAAATTGCTGACCTAATGTGGTTGTTGAAGCTGGCTTCGCTGCCTTGGAGTTTTTCAAATCCGCTATCCTGAAACGTCCGCGTACTTATCATATCGAAAACACTGGTTCCGACCGTTCACCTATTGTACTCACTTGGCCCACTATCGACTATAACCTTCGGTATTTAAACGAATTTTTTGCATATTCTGTGCGCTGCTCGATAACCGATTGAACCCCTTTAACAGCTTACGTATCATAACCGCCCCAGCAGCACTGTGCTGCCCCAGATTTTCTACATAGGATTCCTCCATGAACGAGACCAAACACGCACGGCTGATCATCCTGGGCGCAGGCCCAGCCGGCTACACTGCCGCCGTTTATGCTGCTCGAGCGAACCTCAACCCGGTACTGATTACCGGAATTCAGCCTGGCGGACAGCTCACCACAACGACCGAAGTAGACAACTGGCCTTCTGGAGCTGAAGGACTGCAGGGCCCAGAATTGATGGAGCGAATGCGCGAGCACGCAGAGCGCTTCGATACCGAGATCGTCTACGATCATATCAACGCGGCCAACTTGAACGAACGCCCCTTCAAACTAACTGGCGACAGCGGCGAATACAGCTGCGATGCGTTAATCATTGCAACAGGCGCCTCAGCCCTCTATCTGGGACTGCCATCCGAAGAAGCTTTTATGGGCAAAGGCGTTAGCGCTTGTGCCACCTGCGACGGTTTTTTCTACAAAAACCAGAAAGTAGCCGTTGTCGGCGGCGGTAATACAGCGGTTGAAGAGGCTTTGTACCTGTCTAATATCGCTTCCGAGGTTACCCTCATCCACCGTCGTGACAAACTTCGCTCCGAGAAGATCCTGCAGGATAAACTGCTGGAGAAAGCTGAAAACGGCAATATTCGGCTTGAATGGAATCATACCCTAGAAGAAGTTCTGGGCGATGACAGCGGCGTTACCGGTGCCCGCATCAAGAGCACCGAAAGCGGTGAAACCAAAGACCTGGATGTCGCAGGCGTATTTATCGCCATTGGTCACAAGCCCAACACCGACCTTTTCGAAGGGCAACTCGAGATGAAAGACGGCTTTCTCAAGGTGAACAGCGGAACCGAAGGCAACGCGACACAAACAACGATTCCAGGCGTGTTTGCCGCTGGAGACGTCGCTGATCACATCTATCGCCAGGCGATCACATCCTCCGGTACCGGCTGCATGGCTGCCCTGGATGCCGAACGTTTCCTGGACGACGAATAAGTCATCATCCATGCCTCTGCTGCCCTGGCTTGATGAACACAAGGTCATCTTTCCATCGCCCGACGAATCCCTGACGGAACCCAACGGGCTTCTGGCAGCAGGGGGCAACCTAACAACAGAAACCCTTCTAGACGCCTACAGCAAAGGAATATTTCCCTGGTTTAGTCAGGGCGAACCCATTCTATGGTGGTCCCCCGATCCCAGGTTAATACTCAAACCCCACGAATTACATATCTCACGCTCACTGCGTAAAACATTGCGCAAAAACGTCTACAAAGTGACCATGGATCAGGCCTTTGCAAGAGTGATGCAGGAGTGTGCAGCACCAAGAAGCTACACTGAACAAACATGGATAACGCCTGAGATGCTCGACGCTTACTGCGAGCTTCACCGACACGGACATGCCCACTCGGTGGAATGTTGGCAGCAAGACCTCTTGGTGGGTGGACTCTACGGTGTTGCCATGGGCAAAGCTTTCTTTGGAGAATCTATGTTCAGCCTGGCCAACGACGCCTCAAAAGTGGCTCTGGTTCACCTGTGCGGACAACTTGCCCAGCAAGGGTTTGAGCTGGTCGACTGCCAGGTGGAAAGCCCGCATTTGGCGTCATTAGGTGCATACAACCTGCCCAGAGATGAATTCCTGCTTCAACTCCAGCCCCTGATCAGCGACACTGAAGCAACACCAAAGCCTTCAGGCTGGCAATTGAACTGGCAATACGACGGATAAACCCATGTCCGACCTAAAGGAATTGCGCTTTTACACAACCCCGGCTCATGATTGCAGCTACCTTAGCGAGCAACAGGCAACTACGCTTTTTCTCGACCCGGAAGAGCGTATTGACCACTCACTCTACAGCCAGTTATCCAACTTTGGCTTCCGCCGAAGCGGCAAACACCTTTACCGACCTCACTGCGGTCAATGCCAAGCCTGCATACCCATTCGAATTCCAGCCGCACGCGCGATCCCTAGCAAAAGTCAGAAACGAGTGCTCCAGCGAAACCGGCACCTGAAATATAAAATGCGCCCCGCCAGCTTCGAGCCGCAGCACTACCAGCTCTACGAACGCTATATCAATAGTCGTCACGGCGACGGCGATATGTCCCCTCCAACCCAGGAACAATACGAATCTTTCCTGACCAGTAGCTGGGAGTTTTGCCACCTCTACGAATTTTTTGATGATGAAAAGTTGGTAGCCGTTTCAATTACTGACCGCCTGACCGACGGGCTTTCAGCGATCTATACCTACTTTGACCCCGACTACGCGCGCAATAGCCTGGGCAGTTACTGCATATTGAAACAGATTGAATTTTGCCGAGACCTCGACCTTCCCTATCTATACCTCGGGTATTGGATAAAGCAGTGCCAGAAAATGAGCTACAAAGGCAAATACCGGCCACTGGAACTCCTCATTGACAACCAATGGATGGAACTTCGCTAAGCTTCTACAAGCATGGCTCGCAACCCTTTGATTTCGGGTGTCAATTAAGGCATCATACGCGCCAGATTTTAATGCCGACTCCTGAACAGCGAGTCCTGAATCAACAGCTTGAGGAATATGCCGAATGGCAAAAGAAGACTCTATTGAAATGGAAGGCACTGTCATCGACACGCTTCCCAACACCATGTTCCGCGTTGAGCTGGAAAATGGCCACGTGGTCACCGCGCACATTTCAGGAAAAATGCGTAAAAACTACATTCGAATTTTGACCGGCGACAAAGTACGCGTTGAATTGACTCCTTACGACTTATCCAAAGGACGCATCACTTACCGCGCCCGCT
The DNA here is from genome assembly GCF_023509475.1 of Aestuariirhabdus haliotis. NCBI lineage: Bacteria > Pseudomonadati > Pseudomonadota > Gammaproteobacteria > Oceanospirillales > Aestuariirhabdaceae > Aestuariirhabdus > Aestuariirhabdus haliotis. The sequence continues at coordinate 246,757 of NZ_JAKSDZ010000003.1, forward strand.
AAGCGCATACACTCTTTTTAGCAAATAGAGTGAAAAAGCCGCTGCTATGCAGCGGCTTCGGCTTTCAAGGCCAACTTCCCATCTTCAATGGTTACGTGAACGGTACCACCGGACGTTGCCAGATCCCCGAACAGAATCTCCTCAGCCAAGGGCCGCTTGATACTGTCCTGGATGATTCGCGCCATCGGTCTCGCACCCATCAGCTTGTCATAACCCTGTTCGGCTAACCAGTTGCGCGCCAACTCATCGACATCCAAAAGCACCTTCTTATCATCCAGCTGCGCCTGCAATTCGATAAGAAACTTATCAACAACACGTTTGATGCTTTCCGTAGATAGCGCTCCAAATTGAATAATGCCGTCGAGTCGATTCCTGAATTCCGGGGTGAACAGCTTCTTGATAGCCTCCATACCATCACTGGTATGATCCTGCTCTGTAAAACCGATCGAGCTACGGGAAATAGTCTCCGCCCCGGCATTGGTTGTCATAATGATGATAACATTGCGAAAGTCCGCCTTACGCCCATTGTTATCGGTCAGGGTGCCGTGATCCATCACCTGCAAAAGCAGGTTGAAGACTTCTGGATGCGCTTTTTCAATCTCATCAAGCAGCAACACCGAGTGAGGGTTTTTATTAATCGCCTCCGTTAGCAAGCCACCCTGATCAAATCCAACATAGCCTGGTGGCGCTCCAATCAATCTTGATACGGTATGGCGTTCCATATACTCGGACATATCAAACCGAATCAACTCGATACCCAAACCTTCAGAAAGCTGCCGGCTGACTTCGGTTTTACCAACCCCGGTTGGACCAGAGAAGAGGAAGGAACCAACGGGCTTCTCCGGAGCTTTGAGCCCTGCTCTCGACAGCTTGATAGCTGTAGCGAGGGAGGAAATCGCCTCGTCCTGACCAAAGACAACCAACTTTAAATTACGCTCGAGGGTCTCCAAAATCTCCTTATCGGACGAAGAAACACTCTTGGGTGGAATACGCGCAATCTTGGCAACAATCGACTCAACCTCTTCAACACCAATCGTTTTACGGCGCCTGGACTCAGGCTGCAAACGCTGGAAAGCACCAGCCTCATCGATTACATCAATCGCTTTATCAGGCATATGACGATCATTGATATAACGATCGGCCAGCTCCGCTGCGACCTGCAAAGCCGCATTCTTGTATTTGATCTGGTGATGCTCTTCAAACCGGCTCTTCAACCCTTTCAGAATATCGACAGTGTCCTGAACCGACGGTTCGTTGACATCAACTTTTTGAAAGCGACGAGCCAGCGCCCGATCTTTTTCAAAAATGCCACGAAACTCCTGAAAGGTCGTTGAACCAATGCAGCGAATATTTCCTGTGGTCAGCAAGGGCTTCAGCAGATTAGAAGCATCCATCACCCCACCAGATGCTGCGCCGGCACCGATAATGGTATGAATCTCATCAATAAACAAAATGGCATGATCACGTTTAGCAAGCTCGCCCAGAAGTTGCTTGAAACGCTTTTCGAAATCACCGCGATATTTAGTACCTGCCAACAACGCCCCGAGATCAAGAGAAAACACCGTCGCTTCCGATAGAATCTCAGGCACTTCACCATCAACAATTCGCTTTGCCAAACCTTCCGCAACGGCAGTTTTACCTACCCCGGCCTCACCAACCAACAGGGGGTTGTTTTTGCGACGGCGAATTAGAATCTGGGAGACTCGCTCCAGCTCCATATCACGACCAACAAGCGGGTCTATTTTACCCTGCTGCGCCAGTTCGTTGAGATTTGTAGCAAAATTCTCAAGAGGGTTGGTACCTGCTTCCTGGGTAGCATCCTCTTCAACGCTTTCGTGGTGATCTGCATCACCATGCTCGTGCGTTCCCTGCACTCGAGATATGCCGTGCGCAATATAATTGACCACATCGATGCGCGCAATGCTTTGTTGTTTAAGGAAATATACAGCCTGGCTTTCCTGTTCGCTAAAGATGGCAACCAGTACGTTGGCGCCGGTGACCTCACGCTTACCGGAGCTCTGAACATGAAAAACCGCCCGCTGAAGTACCCGCTGAAAGCCCAAAGTGGGCTGCGTTTCGCGTTCATCATCGGTACTGGGAATAAGCGGCGTGGTTGAATCAACAAATTCAGTAAGATCCCTCCGTAAGCGCTCCATATCGGCGCCACAAGCATTCAAAACATTCAGCGCCGCCTGGTTATCCAGCAGCGCTAACAGCAGATGTTCCACTGTCATAAATTCGTGGCGCTTCATGCGCGCATCTTTGAACGCTAAGTTGAGGGTTACTTCCAACTCTTTATTCAGCATTAGTCAGGCTTCCTGAGTAGTTATTCCCGTTCGATCTTACATTGCAGCGGATGTTGGCACTCTCTAGAGTATTGATTCACTTGCTCCGCTTTAGTTTCCGCAATATCTCGCGTAAAGATTCCACAGACTCCTTTACCCTCAGTATGAACCGTCAACATGACTTGAGTCGCCTTCTCACGATTCATGTTAAAGAAGATCTCCAGTACTTCGACTACAAAATCCATCGGTGTGTAGTCATCATTCATGAGGACAACCCTGTACAGTGGTGGTGGCTTCAGTTTTGGCTTGGCTGGCGCTACCGCCAAATTGCCATCACCTTCCTGACCATCCTCATTGTCTAATGTTAGACGAACATCAAAAACTTTACCCATTGCGTAACATCCCGCAAAAATCAGTCAAAAATGGCTTAATCAGCAATAATACAGCGACTCCGTTACCATTGGCAGCCCCTCTTCTTGACAGAATCGATCACTTGTTAAACACTTGGGTGTGATTCCACATTTTGTGGAGCCATGGGTTCGCTTTTTTATATGGAGTCGAGAGCGAGCAAAATAGGGAAATATGGCCTGACAAACCAACAAGCAGAGGGACTTATAGAATGCCTATTGGTAAAGTAAAGTGGTTTAACAATGCCAAAGGGTATGGTTTTATTTTGCCGGAGGGTAGCGACGAAGATCTCTTCGTTCATTACTCATCCATCCAGATGGATGGTTACAAGACCCTGAAGGCCGGTCAGGATGTTAATTTCGATATCCTGCAAGGTCCAAAAGGTCTTCACGCCATAAACATCACCGCCACGGAACCGGCAGCCAGCGAACCTACAACCGAGCAAACCATTAGCAGCCAGGAAGAGGTTCTATCTAGCGAGACTTGATATTGCTGATACTCCGATTTCAAAGAGGCCCTTGGGTCTCTTTGTCACGATAGATCCTTTTCGATGAGCTGCCGATCACTTCCAGCGTTCTTTAGCTCCCTGGTCGCTTACCCGCGCATCGAGCCAGCGTGCGCTATCTTCTGCGTGCTCTTTCTTCCAGAAAGGCGCATCGGTTTTAAGAAAATCCATAATAAATTCACAAGCTGAAAAGGCATCACCCCGGTGTTTACTGGTAACGCCGACAAAAACGATCTGATCCTCCACCGCGAGGCGACCGACGCGATGAATCACCGTCGCATCCATCACCTGCCAACGCTCAGCAGCTTGCTCCAGAATAGTATTCAGCGTCTTCTCCACCATGGCCGGATAACACTCAAGCTCAAGTGCTGAAACCCCTGCATCCAGGTTAAGGTCACGCACCACACCGGTAAATGTGACAATGGCACCTACCGAACTATTACCCTGACGAAGCAAGTCAACTTCCTCTTGCAGGCTAAAGTCCTCCTGCTGAACAACAACCTTCATCATGCGCCCCCCGCCGCCTGCCAATGCCCGGATTTACCACCAGACTTTTCCAACAAACGGGTATTTTCAATATTGATGCCCTTATCTACAGCCTTGCACATATCGTAGATGGTCAGCGCAGCGACGGACGCGGCCGTTAGCGCTTCCATTTCCACCCCGGTTCTTCCAGCTAACTTGCAAAGCGCCTGGACACGAATTCGTTTTTGTTCCGGGTAAAGCTCAAATTCGACTTTCACCTTGGTCAAGGCCAGTGGATGACAAAGCGGAATCAATTCGGAGCAGCGTTTAGCCGCCTGAATGCCGGCAATACGAGCCGTCGCTAACACGTCACCCTTTTCTATTTCCCCACCGGTGATCAAGTCGAAGGTTTCCTGATTGAGCGCCACCCAGGATTCAGCAACAGCAACCCGCTGCGTAATCTGTTTTTCGGTAACATCGACCATATGGGCGTGGCCCTGGTCATCCAGATGGGTAAAACGTTGCTGACTCATTAATTCTCATCCATTGCTTGATAAAGGTGGGGACACGCCAAAATGAATGCTAGTTTTACACCTTTACAGTCTGGCTATCAAACGCCCGATAAAAGACAAGCATCTTACGCTGCCCTGCAATTTCGACAGAGGATTGGATGGAATGGAATGGCCCCCGCACATCACCGTAGCTGCCATCATTGAAGACGACGGTAAGTTTTTATTTGTGGAAGAAGAAGATCAAGGGAAGCCGGTCATCAATCAGCCGGCAGGCCACCTGGAACCTGGGGAAACATTTATTGAGGCCACACTCAGGGAAGTGCTCGAAGAAACCTGTTGGGAAGTCAGCATAGAATTTCTGGTCGGCATCTATGTGTATGAGTCCCCTCACAACCAGACAATCTATCATCGTTATTGTTACTGTGGACATCCAGTGAGGCATCGAACAGATGCCGTTCGAGACACCGATATCACAGGCGTTCACTGGCTATCATTCGACTCATTGCTGCAGCCCGATCGGCGCTTACGCAGCCCGCTCGTCAAGCGATGCCTGGACGATTATCTGAACGGAACATGCTATCCATTGGCACTTATAAAAGAGCATGGGTAAAATAGCCGCCCCATCCCCTCCCACAGTATTTTGCAGGTGCTATGAGCAGTAACGCGAACACCAAGGTTATCGTTGGCATGTCCGGCGGCGTCGATTCATCCGTTTCCGCCCTGCTGCTACAGCAGCAAGGCTATCAGGTTGAAGGCCTGTTTATGAAAAACTGGGATGAAGATGACGGCACCGAATACTGCACCGCAAAAGAGGATCTTAAGGATGCTCAAACAGTCTGCGACAAACTCGGCATCAAACTGCACAGCGCCAACTTCGCCGCCGAATACTGGGACAACGTATTTGAACACTTTCTCGAGGAATATCGCGCGGGCCGTACACCCAACCCCGATATCCTTTGTAACCGTGAGATCAAATTCAAGGCATTCCTTGACTATGCCTTGCTGCTGGGTGCCGATGCCATTGCCACCGGCCATTACGTAAGGCGCCGTGACCGTGAAGGATACAGCGAGCTCATCAAGGGAGTCGATAACAACAAGGATCAAAGCTACTTTCTGCACGCTGTAGGTTCCGAGCAGATCGCCAAAACCCTGTTTCCCGTTGGCGAATTGGAAAAACCCCGAGTGCGCGAGATCGCTGAAGCCCACGATCTCGTAACTCACAACAAGAAAGATAGCACCGGCATCTGCTTTATCGGGGAGAGGCGCTTCAAAGATTTCCTCAAGCAGTACATTCCTGCCCAGCCAGGCAATATTGAAACCCCGGAGGGTGAAGTCATCGGTCAGCACAGCGGGCTAATGTACCATACGCTCGGGCAACGCCAGGGACTGGGCATTGGCGGCCTCAAAGAGGCCGGTGAAGCCCCTTGGTATGTGGTCGACAAAGACCTTGGACGCAACGTTTTAATCGCTGCTCAGGGTAACCAGCACCCACTTCTATTCTCGGACTCACTGAGCCTGAGCGAAATCCACTGGATCAGCGGCCAGGCTCCGGTACTACCGACCAAACTTAAAGCCAAGGTGCGCTACCGCCAGGCCGATCAGGACTGCATCCTTCTGCCAACTACTGAAGACAGCTTCAAAGTTGAGTTCGATGCCCCCCAACGCGCCGTCACTCCGGGCCAGTCCATTGTCTTCTACGACGGTGATTGCTGCTTGGGTGGCGGCGTTATTGAACACCGTGATCAATCCATTCGAGTTTTATCCTCAGCGAGCAAGGAATAACCCCCGACTATGGCACACAGCTTTGAAGAACAGGTTCTCTCTTTGGCTGGCATTTTTCAGGCCGCCGTATTGGTTGAAAAAATTGCTCGTACCGGCAATGCACCCGAAGACAGCTTTGAATGCACCCTGGCCAGCATCCTGATAACAAACCCAGGTTCCGTTGAGGATGTTTATCAGGGGCGACACGGACTCTACCTTGGCCTGACTCATCTCAAGCATGTGCTAGAAAGAGATCGAAAATCGATGACAGGAGATGCCATTCGTTATGTTCTCACGCTAATGCAGCTCGAGAAAAAGCTTTCTAAAAACAACGAGATGCTTGCCACTCTTGGTAATCGACTTGAGCAAATAGAACAGCAAAGAAAACACTTCGATGTCACTCACGAGAACATCGTTGGTGCCTTGGCATCTCTGTATCAGGACACCCTGAGCACGTTCTCCAGCCGCATCCATGTCACCGGTGACGTGCGCCATTTGCAAAGCACCGATAACGCTCAGCGTATTCGTGCCTGCCTGCTGGGCGGCATTCGATCTACCATGCTCTGGCGCCAGGTCGGCGGTTATCGCTGGCAGTTAATTCTTGGACGCAAGAAGATGCTCGACTGCGTGAACCACCTTTTACGCCCCTGAAAAGCCCACAACTTTTGTGTATTATGCGCCCCGCCAATCAACTCTAATTCCGGAACAGAAACATGCAACTTTCATCTATCACAGCCGTCTCCCCAATTGATGGCCGCTATGGAAATAAAACTGATAGCCTGCGCCCTATCTTCAGCGAGTTTGGCCTGATTCGTTTCCGGGTTATTGTTGAAGTACGCTGGTTACAATGCCTGGCTGAACACCCTCAAATCTCTGAAGTCCCCCCTTTGAGCCCCGAAGCCAATGCCCTGCTCGACCGTATCGCCGATCAATTCAGTGAAGCCGACGCCGCGCGCATTAAAGAGATCGAAAGCACCACCAATCATGATGTCAAAGCCGTCGAATACTTTATCAAAGAGCAGCTCGCCGATAACCTGGAGCTGAACCAGATCTCCGAATTTGTCCACTTCGCCTGCACCTCGGAAGATATCAACAACCTGTCGCATGCATTGATGCTCGCCGAAGGCCGTGACCAATGCCTGTTACCCCAAATGGAACAGGTCATTGATGCCATCAAAAATCTGGCCTTGACACTGGCCGAGCAACCCATGCTGTCGCGCACTCACGGCCAAACGGCTTCTCCGACGACGGTCGGTAAAGAGATGGCCAATGTCGCGGCTCGCCTGCAACGCCAACTCGCTCAGATATCCTCGATCACGCCTATGGGCAAGATCAACGGCGCCGTCGGTAACTACAACGCCCACCTCTCGGCTTACCCTGAAGTGGATTGGCAAGCCAACGCCCAGCAGTTCGTGCAGAGTCTCGGTCTCGAGTGGAACCCCTACACCACTCAAATTGAACCTCATGATTATATCGCTGAACTTTACGATGCCATTGCCCGCTTCAATACTATTTTGATCGACTTCGATCGTGACGTCTGGGGCTACATTTCCCAGGGTTACTTCAAGCAGAAGACCATCGCCGGGGAAGTAGGTTCCTCTACCATGCCCCACAAGGTAAACCCGATCGATTTTGAAAACTCCGAAGGTAACCTGGGCATTGCCAACGCCATCATGCAACACCTGGCCAGCAAACTGCCGATTTCCCGCTGGCAGCGTGACCTTACGGACTCCACCGTATTGCGCAATCTGGGCGTGGGACTTGGGCATAGCTTGATCGCCTATCAAGCCACCCTGAAAGGCATCAGCAAGCTGGAAGTCAATGCGGCGCGACTGGACACGGATCTGGATAATTCATGGGAGGTGTTGGCAGAACCGATCCAGACGGTGATGCGCCGTTATGGTATCGAGCAGCCCTATGAAAAGCTCAAGGCCCTGACTCGCGGCCAAACCATCAACCAGCAAACTCTGGCAGTCTTTATCGACAGCCTTGAACTGCCGGAAGAGGTTAAGCAACAACTCAAGACCCTGACACCCGCCAACTACATTGGCAATGCCATCGCTCAGGCCCGCAATATTTAACGATTGCTCGCTATTAATCCGGGCACTATAGGCTAGTGCCCGGTTTCGTTAGTCACTCTGCGCCTGATACCATGGCCCGGAAGCAACCGCTGCACCGGAGATTCTGTGACCACACACCCTTTCTTAGGTAATGTCTCCCCTAAGCACTTCCTCAACGAATACTGGCAAAAAAAGCCGCTCCTGATCCGTCAGGCCATACCCGGTTTTGGTAGTCATTTGCCCCCTGAAGAGCTGGCAGGTTTGGCCCTGGAAGAGGAGGTGGAATCCCGTTTAGTTGTCCAGTCTGGAGATAAAGACTGGCAGCTGTTCAAAGGCCCATTTGATGAACAGCGTTTCGCACAGCTGCCGCAAAACCGCTGGAGCCTTTTGATACAAGGTGCCGATCAGTGGTTGGATGAAGTGAATACGTTGCTGCGTAGCATCGACTTTATTCCCAGTTGGCGCGTCGATGACGTTATGATCAGCTACGCCACCGACCAAGGCAGTGTTGGCCCTCATTACGACAACTACGATGTCTTCCTGTTACAGGCCGAAGGAACACGCAGCTGGCAACTGGGGCAATGGTGCGATCACACAACGCCCCTTCTACCCCACCCACAACTCAAACTGCTACAAGAGTTTCTTCCCAGCCAGGAATACGTACTGGAACCGGGCGATATGCTCTACGTACCAACCCGACTGGCCCACCACGGAGTTTCACGGGGAGATAGCATCAGCTACTCTCTTGGCTTTCGCGCCCCCGCAACGGCCGACCTGTTGAGCCGCTTTTGCGATGAGCTTTGCAGTCAACTGCCTGCAGAGAATCGATACCAGGATTCAGACCTCGAGCTGCCTTCTGCTAGTGGCGAAATCGATCAAAAAGCATTGACCAGAGTACGGCAGCTGTTGCTGGATACGCTCGATAATCCCGAGTTGCTGCGAGACTTTTTCGGTCGGTACGTTACCGAACCCAAGTTTGATGAACCACCACAGCCCGAAGCGGTTGATATGCTGGCCGAACATGCCTGTGTTCAGCTCACCCCGGGACATCGACTCGCCTTCACGCAAACCTCAGAAACACTGGAACTGTTTGCCGATGGCGTCAGGATCGTTACCAATAGGTCCTTTTTTGCACTTTGCCAACAGGTAGCCAGCGGCTTTCCCTTCACCGGGCCATTTAATCGTGATCAACAGGAGTTACTGACAAAACTCCTGGCTCTCGGTACCATCGAATTAATTGACTGATCGATAGCACGACAGAGCTTCTATGCAACCTGCTCCCCGCTTCTACATTGTGCAACTGACATGGCCCGAAGCCGAAGCACAGGCCATGGAACTTCGGCTCGACATATTCCATCAGGAACAGGGCATCGATCGCCAACTGATGACCGATGAACAGGACGCAGATGCCTTACACTTCCTTCTCTACGACGAAGGACACGCAAAGCCTGTGGCAACCGCAAGGATGCTCACCGACGGTCGAATTGGCCGTGTAGCAACGCTAAAACCCTTCAGGGGCCAAGGGTTTGGCAAAAGCATGATGAGCTACATGCACGACATAGCAGCCCAACGGGGCATCGATAACACCCAGCTTCATGCCCAACATACCAGCATCGATTTTTACCAGCAGCTCGGCTATATCGCTCGGGGAGATACTTTCGAGGAAGCCGGCATTCCCCATCAGGCAATGACCAGGGCAGTTGACCAGCTGGACCGTCCCATAGAATTCACGGCGGATCATGCGGGCCCACGCGCGGTGGTAAAAGCCCCATCGCCGGATAATTACAACCCCAAAGCAGAACGCCCTGCCGACAGCCCCATAGAAACCAGTGCCAAACTGGGTTTTACCGGTGCTTTACCCCTACTGCGCTCTTCCTCAGAGATCATCGATCATATAGCCGCATTAATAGCCCAGGCAGACCAGAAAGTTTTTATTTACGCCCCAACCCTGATTCCGCAGCTATTTGCCGACCCTAAGGTATTACAAGCAATCTCCAAAAGCGCCCGCCGCAATCCGCTTAGCCAGGTTCAGCTGCTGATCAACGATCCGGAACCTCTGATAAAACAGCACCACCCCCTTCTTCAACTGCAACAACGAATCAATAGTCTGATCACCCTGCGCTGCACAGTGCCCAGCTACCCAGTGGACAGCCTGGGCCTGATATTGGCCGACACTGCGGGCTGGCTGGAGTTAACGGATGACAATCCATTAACCTTACGTGGAAACTTCAACGATACACCGAGGGTCAAACAGTGGCAGGAACGAATAAAACATGCCTGGAATCACTCCATAGTCCCCCTGGATATAAGGCAGATGTCATTATGAAACGCTGGCTGCTGAGCTTAATGCTGCTCTTTCCATCCCTGCCCTTAATGGCGGAAATGAAAACCTATGCTGTTGATACCAGGCATCAACTGGCGTCAGAACTGGTTCCGACCCTGCGCGAAATCGTTTCCCCGGGCGGCACGGTAACCTCCTTTAACAACACCCTGATTATCAAAACGACACCCGATAACTTTGATCAACTGGAATCACTGATCAATCAGCTCGACAGCCCAATACGCCAACTGATGATCAGCGTCACCCAGGATGAAAGAACCGCCCGAAACAACCGCCGAATCCGGGTCGACGGATCTATCAGCGCCGGTGATACAGAGATTTCGGTAGGCGACAAGGACAAAGACCAGATTACCATCGATTACGGCACTCGCTCACGAGAAGGCAAAGGCACCCAGAGCGTCCGTGCAATGGAGGGGCAACCCGCGTTTATCTATATTGGCGAGCAGTTTCCTGTCCGCAGCAGCAACGGCTGGAGCACTAGCACCACCTATAAATCAGCAGTAAGGGGGTTCTACGTGACGGTGCACGTCAGAGACAACATCGCCAGCGTTAGCTTGGAAGCCACGAATGACCGATTGCAATCCAACAACAGCAAAATCGTTAACACCCGCGGCACCGCCACCCGTGTCCAGGTTCAACTCGGTGAATGGGCACCAATCGGCGGGCTGGATGAATCCAGTCAACAAAACAACCAACAAATCAATGCTCGAAGCTCAAGCACCCTTAATCGAAGCGGTGGTTTTTATTTGAAGGTCGACGAGATTTAAGCCTGCCCGCCTACCACGACGCTACGTCTATGCCTCCGGGCAATCAAAAGCAACGCCGGTATGTTCATCAACACTCCGTAAACAAGCGGCGTCATCGCCAGCTCGGGCCGCTGCAACATCACTGCAGCGACAAAGATCGCCGTACCGGCATTTTGAATGCCAACCTCAACGGCAAAGGTCGGCCCTAAAGCCGGATGATCACGCCAATAACGACTGACGCAATAGCCCAACAACATTCCCATCAAGCACAACAAGAGAGCCGCCAACGCGGCCAAAGACCAAAGAGCCGCCACCACATGCTGATTCGCCAACACAATAACCACCACCGTTGCCACTAACGCGGTAAACGCAGACCGCTGCATCCAGGGAAGAATTCGTACGACGACTCGCCGGCCCAAATGCCTGAGCAACATACCGATAACAACCGGCACCACAGTTACGACGGTCAACTGCAGAACAGCTGTTTTGTAAGGCAACTGAAGCTCAACACCAGCCAGCACGACGGGAAGCAACAAAGGCATGCTCAGGGGCACAATCAGACTGGTCATTCCAGTAAGGGTGATGGACAGCGCGGCATCACCCCCACACATCTGACTGATTGCATTCGAAGTTGCCCCGCCCGGAGACAACGCCAACAACCACAAACCCACCGCCACAATACCTTGCAGATCCATCAGGTAAATCAGGCTTAATGCCAGCAAAGGCAGGCCAGCAAGCTGAAGCACAAGGCCGGTAACAACCTGCCCGGGAGTAACCAGTACCCGACGAAAATCGGCCGGTGTTAATGCCAAACCGACACAAAACATAATCCAGCCAAGAGCTATCGGTAAAATGATAGTCATTGCGATCTGTGACAAAAGGCATTCCTTGCAATATTCAATAACAGGGACAAACGCCGACATTCAAAACGCCGGCAAGGATTTACTCTATCTTGGACAACGACAGCCTCGCTACTGCTGTACGTAATGGGTTTCCAGAAAACGATTGCAGAGCTCTTCGATATTTTGGGTCGGCGACAGCACGAAATCAATAAATGTTCGAGCAATAGGCGTCAGATGCTTGGACTGGTGATGCACCAAATGCCAACTACGATAGAGGGGGAAGTTTTCCACCTCCAATTCAACCAGGCAACCGGTTGCCAACTCCAACGTAATACTGTGACGGGATACGGCCGATATTCCCAGTTCAGCCATCACTGCCTCCTTGATGGTTTCACTGCTTCCCAACATCATCGTAGGTTGAATATTGACCCCTTCCCCGATCAGGTATTCCTCAACGGCTTTCCGGGTACCCGAGCCCATCTCCCGAAAGATAAAGTCATGCTTCTCCAGCTCAACCAGAGGAATATTCCGCTGCTTTGCCAAGGGATGTGAGGGACTGGCGATAGGCACAATGGGATTATCAACAAAGGGATAACAGGTCAGCGGCATTGCCTCAGGTACTAGCCCCATAATCACCAGATCATCCTTATTATCCTTGAGACGTTGAATGATCTGCTCCCGGTTCACGACATCGAGCCGCAGTTTCACCTTGGGAAACTGCTTATGGAAGGCGCCTAACAGATGCGGAGTAAAATGCTTTGCGCTGGTGACCGCTGCCAGGCGAAACTCACCCTCTAATCCACCCTTCATTGCACTCAGTGTCATCTCCAGATTGTCAAAACGGACAAACAGATCGGTACAGAATTCATAAAGTTCTTTACCCGGTGATGTCAGTGACAGAGATTTGCCCACCTTGTCAAACAATGGCAATCCAATGTGCTCTTCCAGCTGTTTTAACTGAATGCTGACGGCAGGCTGAGTCATGCCCATTTCATTGCCCGCTGCCGTATAACTCATCAGAGTGGCAACCTTATGGAAGACCTTTAGTTGATGTAGAGTGGCTCTCATCCCATATACCTTTATTAATGATTAACATAATTTATATCAATTTTTACTAATGAGCCAATCAGGGTACAGTAGCGCCTACAAAATTCAGTAACGGCACCCGTGGGGACGATCCTCCACAAGCTGCCAACCAAGCCGAGGTAACGACCATGACTCACGATCGCTTCGACGCACTACTGGTGGGCTCAGGAACAATGAGCGCCACACTTGCTACTCTTCTGAAAGAGCTTGACCCCACCCTTCGAATCGGCATGGTGGAACGTCTCGATGCTGTTGCCCAGGAGAGCACTTCCGGCTGGAACAACGCAGGTACTGGCCACGCCGCCTATTGTGAGCTGAATTATACGCCCGAAAGCAATGATGGCGTGGAGATCGGTAAAGCCCTCAGCATCAACGCTGCCTTTGAATTGTCACTGCAACTTTGGAGTTACCTGGTTCAACAGCAAACCCTTCCGGCTCCGCAACACTTCATCAATCCGACCCCCCACTGCAGCTTTGTTTGGGGAGATGACAATGTCAGCTTTCTGAAACAGCGATTCGAACAGATGAGTCAGCACCACCTGTTTCAGGGCATGGAGTACAGTGAAGACCCCGAGACAATTCAAAACTGGATGCCTCTGGTAATGGACGGCAGAGACCCCACCGAACCGGTTGCTGCAACCCGCATGGTACAGGGAGCAGATGTCGATTTTGGCTCCCTGACACGTAATATGGTCGACTCTCTGCAACAGCAAGAAGATTTTGATCTGCTACTGAACCATGAAGTTAGCGAACTTGAGCAACTGGCCGATAGCCGCTGGCAGATAACTCTATGCGACCGTAGCTCGGGCCATAAAAAGACTCTGAATAGCGCTTTTGTATTCCTCGGGGCAGGAGGTGGCACATTGCCATTGTTGCAAAAGTCCAATATTCCAGAATCCAAAGGATACGCCGGCTTTCCCGTTAGCGGTCAATGGCTGGTCTGTAAAGACCCGGAAACCGTTGCTGCCCATAGCGCAAAAGTCTACGGTAAGGCCGCCATTGGCGCACCGCCCATGTCGGTACCCCATTTGGATACCCGCGTGATCGACGGCCAAAAAGCCCTTCTGTTCGGCCCTTTTGCCGGCTTTACTACCAAGTTTCTCAAGCATGGATCCCTGATGGATCTGCCGGGTTCTGTACGCACCGACAATCTGATGCCCCTGACCTCCGTCGGTATCAACAACCTGGATCTTACCCGATACCTGATCAAGGAAGCTTTGCAGTCCAACGAATCACGCATGGAATCACTGCGTCACTACTTGCCTCTGGCCAAGAGTGAAGATTGGACGCTGGCCACGGCTGGACAGCGAGTTCAGGTCATCAAGAAAGACGCCAAGGGCAAAGGCTCCCTGGAATTTGGTACCGAAGTAGTCACCTCCAAAGATGGCTCCCTTGCAGCCCTGATGGGTGCTTCACCAGGTGCCTCTATCGCCGTTCAGGCTATGCTAAATGTGCTCAACAGCTGCTTCAAAGAGAAGATGCAAAGCAGTGACTGGCAGCAAAAAATGCGGACTATGATCCCCTCGCACAACACTTCTCTGATTGAGGATGCGGATCACCTGCGAAACCTCCGCCCACAGACGCTTGAAACCCTGGGCCTGTTCAACGCTAACAGCACTAAGAAACCTGCCGATCGTGTCATCCTTCCAATTGATCAGCATCCGGATTTCCCCCATAAATCCAGCCAGACCGAGCAAGCGAAGCGAGACAGCAGCCAGAAATACGCACAATTATCATCCATCAAGCAACCACTCAAGGCCGCTTCAAACGACGACATCAAAGGCCCTAACAGAGCCTAAGCAGGCCAAGCGAACCCCCTAAAAAAGGCTATCGGGTCTCCACAAAAAAGCCGGCAAACGCCGGCTTTTTTGTTCCTGGTATCAGGGCCACTTAACTTGCGTTTTGTGCCTTAGCCTCACGGCGGTAGGCATGCAACAGCGGCTCGGTGTAACCATTGGGTTGCTCCATGCCCTTAAACACCAGATCACAAGCTGCACGGAAAGCAACCCCATCATAGCCTGGCGCCATAGCCCGGTAAGTAGCATCACCGGCATTTTGCTCGTCCACCACAACAGCCATACGCTTCATGGTTTCCATCACCTGCTCTTGCGTACAAACACCGTGACACAACCAGTTAGCGATATGCTGGCTGGAGATTCTCAAAGTAGCACGATCTTCCATCAAGCCAACATTATTGATATCCGGCACTTTCGAGCAGCCGACACCACTGTCGATCCAGCGTACTACATACCCCAAAATACCCTGGGCATTGTTGTCCAATTCCTGCTGAATGTCCTGCTCGGTCAGAGTCGATGGATCAGCCATCACAGGAATCGTCAGAATATCATCCAGGCTGGCACGAGCACTGTTGGCCAATTCATTTTGACGAGCAACAACATTCACCTGATGGTAATGGGTACTGTGTAAAGTAGCGCCATTTGGCGACGGCACCCAGGCGGTATTCGCGCCCGACTTGGGATGTCCAATTTTTTGCTCCAGCATGGCGGCCATTTCATCCGGCATGGCCCACATTCCCTTACCTATTTGCGCCTTACCTTGTAGCCCACAAGCGAGCCCCTTGTCGACGTTCCAATCCTCGTAAGCATTAATCCAGGGCTGAGCCTTCATTGATGCCTTGGGAATCATGGCACCCGCCAACATGCTGGAATGGATCTCATCACCGGTACGATCGAGGAAGCCGGTATTAATAAAGACAACCCGCTCTTTGGCTACACGAATGCATTCCTTGAGGTTAATCGTAGTGCGGCGCTCTTCATCCATAATCCCTACTTTGAGGGTATTGCGAGCCAGCCCTAGTGCATCCTCGATGCGAGCAAACAGCTCACAGGTGAACGCGACCTCTTCAGGACCGTGCATCTTGGGCTTAACAATATAAACCGAGCCACTGCGGCTGTTGCCTCGCTCACCACTGCCTTTCAGGTCGTGAATCGCAGCCAGGACAGTAACCATGCCATCCAGAATACCTTCAGGGATCTCATTGCCATCCTTGTCCAACACCGCATCAATGGTCATTAAATGGCCAACATTGCGGACAAACAGCAAGCTGCGGCCATGTAATACCAACTCACTACCGTCGGGGGCTGTATAGCTACGATCATCACTTAAGCGGCGAGTCACGGGCTTGCCAGCTTTCTGGAAAGTATCCTCCAGCGTACCTTTCATCAGTCCCAGCCAATTACTGTAAACCTCTACCTTATCCTCAGCATCGACCGCGGCAACCGAGTCTTCGCAGTCCATGATAGTGGTGACAGCAGCTTCAACCAGTAAATCCTTAACGCCAGCCGCATCACCTTTACCGACAGGGGTAGAAGCATCGACCTGAATTTCGATATGCAAGCCATTGTTCTTCAGCAAAACAGAGGTAGGCGCGGACGCCTCACCCAGGAATCCAACAAACTTTTCGGGCTCGGCCAGAGTGACGACATCACCATCCCGAAGGGCTACTGCAAGTTGACCGTTTTCAACGCGGTAGGCGGTAGAATCCTTGTGGCTCTTGCCACCAGTAAGAGGGGCTGCAGCATCCAGGTGGTTACGGGCAAACTCGATAACCTTAGCACCACGAACCGGGTTATATCCTGTACCTTTTTCAGCGCCACCCTCTTCTGAAATTGCATCGGTCCCGTACAAGGCGTCATACAAACTGCCCCAACGAGCATTCGCAGCGTTCAAAGCAAAACGAGCATTCTTGACCGGAACAACCAGCTGAGGACCTGCTTGTGAGGCAATTTCCGTATCAACATTCTGAGTTTCTACCTTAAAGTCATCCCCCTCAGGCAGCAGATAACCAATCTCGGTCAAAAAGCTTTTATACGCGGCCGCATCATGAGGCTGTCCTGCATGCTCTTTGTGCCATTGATCCAGCTTCGCCTGAAAATCATCCCGCTTGGCCAGCAAGCTGCGATTTTTAGGGCTCAAATCGTTCAGGATTGATTCGAGCTCAATCCAGAAAGTAACGGCCTCAACACCAGTACCTGGAGCAATTTCGTTATTAATCAGGTTGTACAGTTCTTCGGCGATCTGGAGCCCGCCTTGCTGGATTCGATTGGTCATAGTCTAAGAGCCTCTAGTTTTGCCAAACGCAATAGTAGTGCACTCTGCGTACAGAGAGTTGCAGCGATTGTAATGAGCCGCCTTAAATTCCGCTAATTTATAGCTGTTATTCCCGATATTCTTTTAATGAATAGCTAGCAACTCATTTATGCGCTCACGTTAACAGAAAAGCAGTGCAACGGGAGGGCCGGCATCCCGGAACCAATTCCATCATACGGAAAGCTTTTATTAATGTTATAAATTGAAGTAATTAAGACTCACTAAATAAAACGCAAATATCCATATAATTCAGAATCTTAGGATAATATATTAAATATATTTCTAGTTTTTATTTTGCCTAAATATGATCAATTATCATGATAGAACCTGTACGCATTTATGCTTATAGCTGGCCACTATTAATTCCGGTATACCTGAGCCCTCTTACCGGATGGTGGGATTTATTCAGCATTCTTTACCTGAATAACAGAAATAAGCGACATTTATTTCAATTATGCAATCACAATCCCTAAGATTGCCGGCGTAACACAACCCCACCAGTCCGCTGGTAAGTTGCAAACCTACTTTCCTACTTTAAAGGATCGACCATGTCTCAATACGCAAAAGATATCGATACTGCTGCAACTCTGATCAATTCTCAGGGCAGCCCTTGGGATGCGATTAGCGCAGAATCTGTCGCTCGCATGCGCGCTCAGAACAAATTCAAAACCGGTCTGGACATTGCCCGATACACCGCCGACATCATGCGCGCCGACATGGCCGCCTTTGATGCCGATAAGACCAAGTACACCCAGTCTTTGGGCTGCTGGCACGGCTTCATTGGTCAGCAAAAGCTGATCTCTATCAAGAAGCACTTCGGTGGTAAGACTGATCGTCGCTACCTCTACCTGTCTGGTTGGATGGTTGCTGCCCTGCGTTCTGACTTCGGCCCTCTTCCTGATCAGTCCATGCACGAGAAAACAGCTGTTGCTAGCCTGGTTGAAGAGCTGTACACCTTCCTGCGCCAAGCTGATGCCCGTGAACTGGGTGGTCTGTTCCGTGAGCTGGACGCCGCTCGCGAAGCTGGTGATTCTGCCGCTGAAGCCGCTGCTCAAGACAAGATCGACAACCACGTCACTCACGTCGTGCCCATTATTGCTGATATCGATGCCGGTTTCGGTAACGCTGAAGCAACTTACCTGATGGCCAAACAGATGATCGAAGCCGGCGCTTGCTGCCTGCAGATCGAAAACCAGGTTGCTGACGAGAAGCAGTGTGGTCACCAGGACGGTAAAGTTACCGTACCTCACTCTGACTTCCACGCTAAGATCCGTGCCCTGCGTTACGCTTTCCTGGAGCTGGGTGTCGACAACGGCGTTATCGTTGCGCGTACCGACTCTGAAGGCGCTGGCCTGACCAAAGAAATCGCCGTTGTTAAACAGCCTGGCGATCAGGGTGACGTTTACAACTCCTACCTGGATGTTGAAGAAGTTTCTCCAGAAGACACCGCCGAAGGTGATGTTCTGATCAGCCGCAACGGCAAACTGGTTCGTCCTAAGCGTCTGGCTTCTGGCCTGTATGAATTCCGCAAGGGTACTGGTGAAGAGCGCTGCGTATTTGATTGCGTAGAAGCCATCAATGCCGGTGCCGACCTGCTGTGGATCGAAACAGCCACACCTAACGTTGCCGACATCGCTGGCATGATGAACGAAGTTCGTAAAGTTCACCCTGACGCGAAGCTGGTGTACAACAACTCCCCTTCTTTCAACTGGACGCTGAACTTCCGCCAGCAGGCCTACGATTCCTGGGTAGCTGAAGGTAAAGACGTTTCTGCCTACGACCGTGCAAACCTGATGTCTGCTGAGTATGACGATTCTGAATTGTCTGCCGAAGCCGATGCTCGTATCCGTACATTCCAGGCTGACAGCTCTCGTGAAGCAAACATCTTCCATCACCTGATCACTCTGCCGACTTATCACACTGCTGCGCTGTCTACTGACAACCTGGCAAAAGAGTACTTCGGTGAGCAAGGCATGCTGGGTTATGTTGCTGGCGTTCAGCGTAAAGAGATCCGTCAAGGTATCGCCTGTGTTAAGCACCAGAACATGTCAGGCTCTGACATGGGTGACGATCACAAGGAATACTACGCTGGCGAAGCTGCACTGAAAGCCGGTGGAGCCAAGAACACTTCTAACCAGTTCAGCTAAGCTGAATGGGCTATCTAACCTTGACTACCAAGGCTTAGATTAGAAGTGTTTGAAAAGGCGGCCCCTGGGAAACCTGTGCCGCCTTTTCTTAAACTTGTTGCAAGAGCTCACAAAGCGAGACCGATGATGAACGTTCCAACCAACTTACAAGATGCAAAGGATTTACTGACCAAAGATGGCTTTGCGGTTGGAAGCACCTGGTATCATGGTACGTCGTCCACTTTGCTTGCATCAATCGAACAACAGGGCTTAAAGCGCTCTGGCGATAAAGCGTTAAAACAAACAACCAAACAGATAATGGCTACGATCGGCAATAGCTACACCGAAACTGTTGAGCCAGTATTTCTGACCCAAAGCAAAGAGCTGGCCTTCTATTGGGCAACGCAAACGGTAAAACAGCGCGCCGCTCATACTGGAATCGAAGAGGCTCCCGCAGTTCTAGCGATCAATCTCCCCGAGGAGATCAATACAACCGTCAAACCTGACGTAGGCGCTGCAAGTCTGTTGTTGGTCGAAGGCAATGATTATTTAGAGTACCTCGCCAACCTCTACAAAGAACACGGGTTTGATGCCCCAGTGATGAATCCAGCAAAATCAGACCGTCTGGATTATTTAAACAAGCTGGGCATGGCGTATATAAACGCCGACATTGATGCCGAACATCTTCAAGCACTCACCTAAAAGCGACTGATTGCTAGATAAACAATTTAATAAGCAACTGCACATAAAGCCACAGGCACTCATTTTCAGCAGTTGATACCTTTTCTTGCTCAGACCGCTTCGGCGGTCTTTTTTTTGCCCTCAATTTGGTGCCGACAGGGTTACCCCTCCAAAAAAGACCGGAACTACAAACACGCCTCCCTAGTGTGGGGTACGAACCTCTTTGGCCACATCGGAAATGAGTCGCCGCAGCCATTGGTGACCCGGGTTGTGCTGCAACAGCGGGCTCCAGGCCATTTTCAGCTCGATAGGAGGAATGTCAAAGGGAGGCGCCTTGATGACAATCTCAGGATTATTTCGCTGCAACTCAGCCGCCCTGCTCGGCAAGGTCGCGATAAGGTCTCGCTGTTGCGCCAGCAGCATTGCGACCTGATAATGCCGGGTAAAAACTGCAATATTGCGCTTCTTTTCCAACCTTGCAAGCGCCTCATCTACCCAGCCAAGTCGTTGAACATCCTTTGGGTCAACACCCACCCCCACACCCATACCGGTTTTACTCACCCAGATGTGCTGAGAGCTCAGGTAGGCGTCCAGGTCAAAGCGATCAACCAGCGGATTATCGACACTCATCAAACAGGAAAACCCGTCTAACCATACCGTTGTCTGATGGAAAGACTGAGGCATCTGGTCGAACCGGTTAATCGCCATATCGACACGGCCCTGCTCAACATCAAGAAAGCTGACATCACTCGGTGTCAACATATCCAGGGTAACCCCGGGTGCTTCGGTCCTTAGACGGGTAAGAACACGGGGAATCAGGGTTGCTTCGGCATAATCACTGGCCATGATGCGAAAAACACGCGCCGTGGTCAGGGCTTCGAAATCCTTCTGTGGCTGAACCGCCTTATCGATGGTCGCTAGCACATTGCGAATCACCGGCTGCAGCTCCAGCGCCCGCTCCGTGGCCGTCATCCCCTCACTTGTTCGGATCAACAAGGGGTCCTCAAACAGGTCGCGTAAACGACGCAATCCATTACTCATCGCGGGCTGGGTAATTCCCAACTGGTTTGCGGCTCGAGTGACGTTCCGCTCTCGCAGGAGCACATCCAGATAAACCAGCAAGTTGAGATCAACGCGATTTACATTCATACGTTTAATGCCGCCTTAGAAGTCCATAAGCAAGCAAAATTATGACAAAAACTCGCGCCACTGTCGCCCGAAAAAACAAGGCAATAACGGACTATTTATCCCGCCGCATTGAGAAGCAACTGATAATAAATTTTCACTGCCTCCAGATAACCCTCAACCGTGACCCGTTCATTCGTACCATGAAACCCTTTTAACTCTTCCGGCCCAAGAGTAACCCCCAGAAAACGAAGACTGGAATCCGTTACGGATTCAAAATGCCGGGCATCCGTAGCTCCGATTACCAACCTTGGAGCAACCACCAACTGCGGATCCTGAATCACCTCACGAATCGAGCGCGAGAGTATCTGGTATCCATAACTCTCAGTCGAAGAGACACCCGAAGGCTCGGACACAAATCCGTAAGGTTTAATAGACACCAATGGATCATCAACCAGCGCCGTTACTCGATCAGTGACCGTGGCTGACGTCTCCCCTGGCAAGATACGGAAATTGATCACCGCTTGCGCCTGTATGGGCAAAACATTGTCTTTAACACTGCCCTTGAGCATGGTCGGCGCCGTCGTCGTGCGCATACCCGCTACCAGCGCCGGGTTTTCAGGCAAAAAATGCCCTATGAAAGGCTCAAACAACCAGGCATTGGCAAACAGCAGGCGCTGGACAAAGGGAATATCAGAGCCCAGGTGAGAGATAAATTCACCCGTGAATTCCATCGACAAGGGAAACGGCTGCGACTGGATACGCTCGACAGCTCGAGCCACCCGACCTGCCGCCGTCGTAGTCGGCGGCTGCGATGAGTGACCACCCGTATCCTGAGCGCTCAACGAAAGACTCAAATAACCTTTCTCTGCCGGCCCAATCAACGCGACAGGTCCGTCCATTCCAGGCACGATACCCCTGGTAATCGCCCCACCCTCGTCCAACAAAAACTCGAGCTCAACCCCACGCTTCTTGAGCAGCTTTGCAATAGCCAGTGCGCCCTGCTGACCCCCAACCTCTTCGTCATCTCCGAACGCCAGATAGATTTCACGTTCAGGCACAAAACCTTGACGTAACAGCGTTTCGACCGCCTCGAGAATGCCAAGTACACCCGATTTATCATCCAGCGCACCACGCCCCCAGACAACCCCGTTTTCAACGACACCACCGAACGGAGGATGAATCCAGAGCTTCTCAGTACCCGGTATCACCGGCACGACATCCATATGGGAAAGCAACAAAATCGGTTTCAACGAAGCGTCACTACCCGGCCAGCGTATCAGTAAACTGTAACCACCTACCGTTTCCACTTGAAGCCTGGAAAATACAGCTGGAAAGCTGCTTTTTAGGTACTCGACAAAGGGGCCAAAGGTCGCGGGATTTTGTGGGCCGGGACCCGGACGCGATATGGTTTTAAATCTGAGCGCCCCGGCAAGTCGGTTCACCGCACCCGACTCGTCGAGCAGCACCTGGGCTGGCTCGACAACCCCTTGCGAAGCAGGCTCGGAAAACAGCTGCGTCCTTAACAGCAAAACCACAAGCAACAATAACAAGCCAGCTGCCAAAATCAGAAGAATTCTTTTCATTGTTGTATCTCTAATTTGCCAAGCGATACATGCTAGCGAAGCTTGGCAACGAAGACCATACAAACGATTGTTTGAATCCAGAAATTGGGCAAGAAAAAGCCCGGCATAAAGCCGGGCTTAAAAAGTGGCGTCCCCTAGGGGGTTCGAACCCCTGTTACCGCCGTGAAAGGGCGGTGTCCTAGGCCACTAGACGAAGGGGACAAAACCTTCTTGG